>CALWTR010000012.1 GCA_944384525.1 uncultured Clostridia bacterium | reverse complement strand
GTCGTCAAAGACGCGAACAGTATCGGGAGAGAGGCATTCTTGGAGCCGCCGACACGCACCCTGCCGTTCAGCCTCCTGCCTCCGTTTACCGTTATGCTTTTCATTGTCAAAGAGGAAATCTCCTTTTTTAGCTATATTACAGGATATTCCCCTCCGCACAATTTGTTCTGTGCCGCGCATATGCATGACTGGAACAAAACGTCAAAACCCGGTTTTATGTACGTAAAATCAAATCATATCCGGATCGTGTGCTTTTATTTTGAACGTTTCTATAGCGACCAAATGTTAGACCGGTGACCGAATCAGTAAAAGCAGCCTTATATCAATTCTGAAAACAAATTTTGGAAACAATTTTTAAAAAAACATATTTATAACAGCAAAAATCTGTTATAAAAGCCAACTTTGCATTGGGACCGGCAGAAAAGAGACATATTTATAACGGCAAAACTCTGTTATAAAATCCGACTTTGAATTGGGACCGGCCGAAAAGAGATATTGACGTACCGGTCCTGCTGAAAATATTTATCCGACTGCATTTTTCAAAAAACGCCCCTGAAAGTCGTCGGAATAAAAAATGCCGGCCCTGATAACGGCCGGCGATTTTTCTGCCCGTCAGACGGGCTTATTTTTTTGCTTTTCCTCTATATCTCGGATCATACCCACGCGTATGGCATGCCTACCGCCCTCATAAACACTGCTTTCCGCAAGGAAAGTATCGAGTATCTCCTCCGCAAGGCACGGACCAATAACGCGCGCACCGAGACATATGACGTTTGCGTCGTTATGTGCCCTGCTCATCCTCGCCGAATATGTATCGGAGCAGAGCGCCGCTCTTATGCCGTTATATTTATTCGCGCACATCGACATGCCTATGCCGGTGCCGCAGATGAGAACGCCGAAAGTATTATCCGCGTCACGCAGTACCTCCTCGCAAACCTTGCCCGCAAATATCGGATAATGGCATGATTCCGAAGAGTTTGTCCCGCAGTCTGTAACTGAAAAACCTTTTTTCTCAAGATGTTTTTTAAGCTCTTCCTTAAGCGTGTATCCGGCACTGTCCGCACCCATGACAACTTTTCTTTTCATTTTATATTACTCCCGTCAAATTATTGTCGTTTTTTGAGATTTTTCCCGCTCTGCTTTTTCAAGCCGCTCCCGCTCTGCCTGAGGCAGTCTCAGGTATGACGGCGATAGCTTTACATCGCTGACGTACTCCCCGCGCAGGAACATCCGGTATGCCGCCGCCGCACATGAATATGCGCTTTCGTTTCGGAGCAAAAAAGGAGTATCCGCTGTCTTGAGTCCGTATCTTGAAAACAGTTCTTTCGCCTGCTCGTACCCGTCCCCGCAAACATATATTTTTCTGCCTCTCGATATATCGGAGAGCTTTTTGCACAGCTCCTCGCCGCCTATCGCCTCATCCGGAGATACGCGTTTAAGCTCACCGCGAAACATCCGGAAGATCGCACTGTAAAATTGACCGCGGCGCGCGTCCATGCACGGAACGATAAAGCCGTCAGTTCCTCTCAGATTTTCCGCCAGAGAGGCGAGCGTAGATACGCCTACGCAAGGCTTATTGCGTCCGAAAGCGAGCCCCTTGACGACGGAAACGCCTATCCTGACGCCGGTAAATGAACCGGGGCCGGATGTGCAGGCAAAAAGATCTATATCATCAAACGTGAGCCGCGAGGCAGACAGCAGAGCCTCCGCCGCCGGGAGCAGAAGTTCGCTCTGGGAAAGCCCGTTTTCTATATCGCATCCGGCAATGCGCCTGAGATCGTCAGTGACCGCGACCGAGGTTATCTTTGCAGTGCTCTCAAATGCAAGTATCTTCATCCTCTGTCCCTCCGTCCGAAAAATCCGCATCCACGGTTATCCTGCGCCCGCATTCCGAATCTGTCTTCTCTATCAGCACGGATATAGCTCCTTCCGGCTTTGCCCCGGGTATCCTGCCGCTCCATTCGCAGATCATGTAGCCGTCCCTGCCGAAATAATCATCGTATCCGGTGGAGTAAAGATCCTCCTCGTCAGTGAGACGATACAGATCAAAGTGAAATATCGGAAGCTTTCCGCCTTTGTATTCGTTGACCACGCTGTATGTCGGGCTTTTGACTCCGCGATAGCCGAAAAATGAGGCAAACCCGCGTGTGAATGCGGTCTTCCCGCTGCCCATCTCTCCGTCCAGAGCGATATATGCCCTTTTTATACTGCGCCGGTCAAGCTCTCCGGCGAGAGCGCGCCCAAGATCCTCGGTCTCTGCCGCGGATCCGGAATTAAAAACTTTTTTCATATTTATATTTCCAACTTAAGTTTACATTTTAGCAAATTAACGTGAAATTGCAAAGATGTCTCAGCGGATATCCTTTAAGAAATCCTCAGCTCCGTCTCCGAGCAGGAAGCGGAGTGCAGACACATACCGCTCTTTTCTTCTTTCGAGTTCTCCATCAGGTACGTTCTTTTTCACAGCGCGGAGCAAGGTATTTTTAGGTGTGTCATCAGGATCTGTAAGTTCAGCCGCGGATGTATCGTATCCGGCGGCGGACAATCGCATAAGCCTCAGTGCATCGGTGAGGCTGTCGCACATTTTTCTCTTGAGATAGGGATAATCCGTTACAAAGGAAAGTTCCGGAGAACATATCCTTTCGCTCAGATATCTGTGACAGCACGGCGTGGAAAGTATGACCCCGGCGCGCATTTTTGCGGCGGCATCTATTACTATATCCGTGGCTACATCGCAGGCATGCAGAGATATCACTAGATCCGGAGTCTCGCCCTCAGGCGTATTTCTGACGTCTCCGCAAACGAAACGCATGCCGTTGAATCCGAGTGAGGAGGCGATCGATGAGCAAAAATCAATGACATCGCGCTTCAGATCCATGCAAAGCATCGACACCTCTCTGTGCTTTATTTCAGTAAAATAGTGATAAACCGCAAAACTGAGATAGCTTTTTCCGCAACACAGATCGTAGATCAGAAGCCGCCCGTTCTCCGGCATATGCGGAGAAATATCGCGGATATGTTCAAGAAATCTGTTTATCTGTCTGAACTTTCCCTGCTTTTTATCGTGCACCCTTCCGCTCTTATCGGTTATACCGAGCGCGTGAAGGAAACGCTCGCCGCCACTGAGGATATAATTCTTTTTTCTGTCAAGCTCCTCGAGCGCAGCCGAAAAATCTGCCGGCGCATTTGATATCGCTTTTCTGAGCGCATTGCCTCCGATAAGAGCAGACTTGCCTTTTTGTGATCTACGCAACTCCGCCTGACCACAGTCGCACACGAGATTTATCTGTGAATACTGAAGAGAGAGCTCGCAGACGCGCGATGTTACGGAGCTTTCCGGTATCGGCTCATGACTGACCTTCCCGTCACTGAAAGAGGTCTCTATGAACAGCGTCTTTATCCCGCGGTGCATATGAGCCGTTCCCACCGCGCGCAATACAGACTTGTCCGCCGGCTTTGAAAAAACGAGTTTTTTCAAGTGCCCCGCAGAGAGCGCCTCGGATACCAGCGCTGAAAGAGCCGACTCGGGAGAATTATTTTCGATCATATTATTTGTCCCTGCGGAACCTGAATTTCGGCTCCTCCCCGTTCATTATCCTCTTTATATTCGGTATATGGCAATATATTATTATTGCCGCGGCAAGGATACTGACCAGCCCGATCATCATAGGCGTGGATCCTGTGCCGAATATGACCGTGAACACCGCATTGAGCACGACCGGATAAAACACCGCGGCCGCTATCGATGATGCGGAAACGAACCGCGTGAGCAAAAACACGAGCAAAAATATGATAAATAATATTGCGAAAACAAGAGGCGTCAAAGTCAGCGCCATAGTTGCCGTACAAAGAACTCCTTTTCCGCCCTTGAATTTATAATATACAGGCCATATATGTCCTACCACCGCAAAAAGGCCGGCAACATACATTCCTCCGCTGGATATATTGAGGCCGTAGATGTATATTCCGGTCCCGAGCAGCAATCCGCCTATCAACATTGATACGAGAGTCTTTGCAATATCGCCGAACAGAGTTAAGAGAGCGGCGTTCTTTCCGAACACACGATACATATTCGTCATTCCGGCATTGCCGCTTCCGTGCTTTCTGACGTCGTCTCTGTATATTGTGCGAGAGACGATTATCGATGTATTGACGCTACCCAGCAGATATGCAAGCAAGGCCGTCATTACCCACAGTGCGATCTCGACTGCGATTATCGGCCCGCGCCCGGTAATCACTCCGCCCTCTCCGCAGAGCATCATAAGCAAGCCCTCTTTTATATCAAAGCTCATTTTTTCCCCTATCTCCGGACTATGCCGGATAAAATTTTGACATCTGAAGAAAATTGGCCCGCAAGCTTCATGGCCCGTTCCGGACGTCAAAAAAATTATACAACAATCGCGGCGCAAAGTCAACAATCAAACTGATACGGCCATATTGAAAATGCCGTACTGTACAACTCCGCCCATATGTGCTATAATATCAAATAGTGTCCGGATACACGGACTCGGAGCTTTACACCGGAAGGATCTAAGTTGATATGAGAGAAGAGCTGGCCAGTTTTATGGCGGAAAACAAAATAGAATATTATGCCGCGCTGTCAGCGGCAGACGTACGTATCATAAGACCTCACATTCTTGAAAGGAGCGGGATCGAGCCGCGTTCGATCATAATATATCTGATCCCGTATTTCGTCACACACGGGAAAAACCTTTCTTCGTACGCCACATCTCTCGACTATCATATTTTTATATCGTCTTTTAACTCCTCCCTGCTCCGCCGACTGTCCGAGCTCCGTCCCGGTTCCGCAGGAGCGGGGTTCGGAGATATTTCCCCGATAGACGAGCGGCTTGCCGCGGCGCGCGCCGGGCTAGGGATGCTCGGCAGAAACGGCCTCCTCATAAACGAAAAATACGGCTCCTATATCTTCATAGGCGAGGTGCTCACCGATATCCCGCCGGAGGAGCTTGGACCATCTCAAACGTCCGAGCCGAAAAAATGCGAAAACTGCGGAGCATGCCTGAGCGCGTGCCCGACCGGAGTGCTGTCTGGAAAAGGAAATACGTGTCTCTCCGCAGTGACCCAGCGGAAAGGCGAGCTGACGGACGCGGAAAAGGATCTGATGATTAAATGCGGTTCCGCATGGGGCTGCGACATCTGTCAGGATGTCTGTCCGCATAATTTAAAAGCGGTAAAGAGCGGCGCAATATCCCCTATCCCCTTTTTCCGATCCTGCAGAGTCACCGAGCTGACGCGCGACGCAGTCGAGCAGATGAGCGACGATGAGTTCTCCCGGCGGGCGTTCGCATGGAAGGGCCGCGCTGTCGTATACCGCAATATAGATATCCTGAGCGGCAAAAGCTGAATTTATATTCCGCCGCGACGTTTTCTGCCGCCGCAAATATTGGAAAAAACGTCCGCCCACGAGGGAATAGTATCATTTTAATCTTTACAAACGAATTTTTTTGTGCTATAATGTTTTTCGCCGCGAAAATGCGACTGCCCGTAGCGTAGCTGGATAACGCACAAGACTCCGACTCTTGAGACCGTAGGTTCGAATCCTATCGGGCAGGCCACTTTTCAATGATCCGGACCTTTACGTTTCTGCGGCTTGATTACCAGGGTTCGGACGCAATAAAAACCGGCTCACGATATACCGTGAGCCGGTTTTTTGTTTTTGATATCCGCTTAGGAAAAACGTATCCCCGCCTCTGATCTTATCCTGTCCAGGATGCGCATCTGCATGTCCGTAACCGCAAGATAATCATACCTGCCGGGAATACCTCCCGCCATACGGCAGAATTCCCTTATCTCGTAAACCATATTGTTTTCCTCCGGGGAATACGGAACTTCCCGCGCCTCGCCGCCGCGCATAAGCAGACGTATGCTCCGCGGTCCGGATGTCTTATCGAGAAGTATGCTCCCGAGCTCGCCCTGTATAACGCTCGGGGTCACGGAATCCGTTATCTTCGAGTATACTATTTCGGCGATCATCTCCGGATATCCGAGAGTTACTATCCCCTCTCCCTCAAAACCGTTCGAAAGGAAGATCGAGTGTGCCGAAACAGTATCCGGCTCACCGAACAGCATGAGGCAGTCATGCAGAGGATATACACCTATGTCCATCAGCGCGGCGTTAGACAGAGACGGGTCGAACGCGTTCTGTATATCGCCCTGAAGGAAACGGTCATATCTTGAAGAATATTGGCAAAACTCAAGAGTTGCGCGTCTTATCTTCCCTATCTTTTTCATCTGTTCCAGCAATATATCCCGTGCGGGGTCGAATGCCGGACGCATTGCCTCAAGCAGTATTCTGCCGTTCTCCTCAGCGCACCTCTTCATCTTTATAAATTCCCCGTGATCCGTCGATATCGGTTTTTCGCAGAGAACATGCTTGCCTTTTTTCAGAGCGGCGATCGTATATTCGCAGTGAGTGGAATTCGGAGTGGCGATATAGACCGCGTCTATATCTGAGCCCAGCATCCCACCGTAATCGGTAAATACCCTGCCGACCCCGTTTCTCTCCGCGAACCGTCTCCCCCGCTCCGCGTCTCTTGAGCATACGGCGGTCACCTCAGCACACCCTGATGCTGATACCGCATTGCAGAAGCGGTCGCTTATGAAATTTGTACCGACAACACCGAATCTTATCATATATCCTCCGTTATTGTTTTATGAATTCCAGCCGGTCTCCGGAGGTCTCCAGTATGAGCGTCCCGTCACTGAAGCTGTAATTATATACCGTTGTCTCAGGACCGAAAAAGCCGCCCGTTTCAGTGATCGAGATAAGGTCGATGCCGTTCTCGGTAAAAACGGTATACTCTATAGTCCCGCTGTCCGTTATATCTCCGGTATACATAGCGGTAAAAGTGCCCGTCCCGTCTCCGGAAAAAGAGTATACTATCGTTTCAAGCGCTCCCTTGCACTCCCATCTCCCGGCGAAAGCATCTTTTTCTCCGCAGGAGATAAAAAAGACGCATATAAGAGCAAGCGTAAAAACGCAGAAAAATTTTTTCATACAGTACCTCGTTTCCGGATCAAAGACGCGCCAGGAAAAGCGCGTCGCTTTTTTTCTTAATAAGTTTAACACTTTTCACTCATTATTTCAACCGCATGACACGATAATTTCAACGAAAAACAAAGGTCAATGCATTCCTGTATTCACTTTTCCGACAAAAAAAGCCGCGGGTGTTGACTGCGGTAGGGGAAATGTTATATAATATAAAGGTTAAGTGTTTTGTTTTTTATCATGTCCGCGTATATGACTGCGGCTAATAAGAAGGTTATGCAATGGTAAAAGATCTTACGGTAGGCAAACCGTCGTCGGTTCTCATCAGATTTTCTCTCCCGCTTTTCGGTAGCATAATATTCCAGCAGCTGTACAATCTGGCAGACAGCTTCATCGCAGGAAAATTCCTCGGTGAGGCCGCACTCGCCTCAGTCGGGAACTCATATGAGGTAACTCTTATATATCTCGCCTTCGCCTTCGGATGCAATATAGGAGTATCAGTTATCGTTTCCCGCCTTTTCGGCGCAAAGAATTTCAAGGATATGAAAAGCGCGGTGACAACGACGTTCGCAGCGGTCGGCGTGCTGTGCGCCGTACTTATGGTGCTGGGGATGACTCTCTCCGCTCCTCTTCTCCGGCTGATAAACACGCCGGAGGATCTTATGCACGATACGCTGGCGTATCTCGAGATATATACCGGCGGACTGTTCTTCCTCTTCTTTTACAATATCGCCACCGGTATATTTTCCGCGCTCGGCGATTCAAAAACGCCGTTCATCTTCCTCGCATGCTCTTCTGTCGCCAATATATTCGTGAATATACTGTTCGCGGTCAACTTCGGCATGGGCGTCGCCGGTCTTGCATGGGCGACCTTCATGTGTCAGGGCATAAGCTGCGTTGGCGCGGTCGTTCTTCTCTTTGTAAAGCTTCACCACATATGTCCGCGCGATGATTCCGGCAAAGCGGCGTTTTTCTCGCCCAAGCTTCTAAAGATAATAATGAGGATAGCCGTCCCGAGCATACTTCAGCAATCCTCGATATCTATCGGAAATATAATAATTCAAAGTATAATAAATTCCTACGGCACCGGCGTTATGGCGGGATACACCGCGGCTGTAAAGCTCAACGCCTTTGCGATCAACTGCTTTACGACGACCGGCACTGCAATGTCCAATTTTACCTCGCAGAATCTCGGAGCAGTAAAGCCGGACAGGATAAGGCATGGATTTCTCTCCGGAACCGCGATGTCCGCGATCATAGCCCTGATATTTACATCGATTTTCTGCATATTTCCCGACAGCATGGTAAATCTGTTCATAACCGATCCCTCGAAGGATGCGATGAAGGCGGGGATGAACTTCCTTTATATAGTCTCTCCGTTCTACATCCCGATCTCGGTAAAGCTGCTCTCTGACGGAGTTCTCCGCGGGGGCGGAGCGATGAACCATTTCCTTGTATCCACATGTCTCGATCTGATCCTCCGCGTCCTGCTCGCATTCATACTTTCCGCCGCGTTCGAAAGCGCGACCGGTATCTGGTGGGCATGGCCTATAGGATGGGTCATATCGGCTGTCCTCTCTTTTATTTTCTACAAGCGCGGAGTTTGGAGCAAAAAGGAAATCGCGCTCTGAATCGGAGCAGAATACCTAAATACACCTCTAAAGTTGACAAAAGAGATAGAGTAAGCTATAATATATTTTATTATAGGTACTTTACGGTCAATAAATATCCGGAATGCGGCGTCCGATCTGCCGGCGTCGCTTAAATAAACGTAATATCTAGGAGCGTATATGAAAGACAAGATCTCTCTTGCCGGCGATCTGGGGAGCGGAAAAAGCACCGTATCCGAGATCATAATAAAAAAGACGGGCGCGGAATATTATTCTACCGGAGCGATCGTCCGCTCGATCGCCCGAGAGCGCGGTATGAGCGTCGTAGAACTCAACAAATACATGGAGACGCACCCGGAGATCGACCGTGAAATAGACGATGGGCTCAAAGCGCTGTCAAACGTGGATCGGTTCATGATTATAGACTCGAGGATGGCATGGAATTTTGTAAAAGATACATTCAAGGTCTATCTTTCCACCGATCCTGAAACTAGCGCCGCAAGGATCATGAACGCAAAAAGAGACTGTGAACACGCCTGCACGCTTAAGGATACTATATTGCAGACACATGAGAGGAAAGCGAGCGAAAAAAAACGCTACCTTGAGCAGTACGGTGTAGATATCAAGGATCTTTTCAATTATTCGCTTATAATAGATACTACCTACGCAACAGCCGAAGAGGTGGCCGATCGGATCCTCTTCTCATTTGAGGAATGGAAGGCAAACAGAGGCTATCGGATGGTCTACATCAGCCCGGAGCGGCTGAATTACCCTGATGATTCGGATACAGAGGAGGCTCTCGCGCTCTCCGGCAGGCTCGAGCTCGGAGAAGTGATACCCGAGGTCACCGTGTTTGAAAATGACGGTGAATTTTATGTTGCGGGCGGCGCGGAATGCGCAATGGCGTATGCGCTTTCCGAACATACGTTCGTTCCGGCCCGACTCGTGAGAGATCCGGGCGCAAATAAAGCTTTTATAAAGATGAAAAACTCTCTCTGATATTGAAATAAAATAATATCGGAAAAGGATGAAAAAATGTTCGATATAAAAAACATCGCCGCCGGCGGTATAGCTGAGGCAGCAAAAAAAATATTCGGCACAGCACCGGAGCCCGCTCAAATAGCGGATATGATAGAATACCCGCCCGACAAGAGTATGGGAGATATCGCCTTTCCGTGTTTCCGTCTCTCAAAACTGCTCCGCCGTTCCCCGGCGGATATCGCATCTGCACTTGCGTCCGAGATATCTCTGCCGGAATTCTCAGAGATAACCGCGGTCAGCGGATACCTTAATTTCCGTGCGGACAGTACCGGCCTTGCAAAAAAAACAGTGTCAGAGATCAAGGAAAAGGGCGATAAGTACGGCTCGCCTATGAACGGGACCGGAAAGACCGTCGTGCTTGATTACTCCTCTCCGAATTTCGCAAAGCCCTTTCACATCGGGCATCTCGGAACTACCGTCATAGGTCACTCGCTGAAATTGCTCCACGAATTTGCCGGCTATAAATGCATAGGGATAAACTATCTCGGAGATTGGGGCACACAATTCGGAAAGCTGATCGTCGCATACCGCAAATGGGGCGTTAAAGAGGAAGTAGAGGCAGGACAGTGTGACGCGCTCGTAGCGCTCTACGTCAAATTCCATGCAGAGGCCGAGAAGGACCCGTCTCTAAATGATGAGGCGAGACATGAATTCTCCAAACTTGAGGCAGGAGACGAGGAAAACACCGCACTCTGGAAGTGGTTCGTCGAGATAAGCCTGCGCGAATACCGCAAGACATATAAACTGCTCGGGATAGAGTTTGACTCCTATAAGGGCGAGAGCTTTTATACCGACAAAATGCCGGAGCAGATACAGCTGCTCCGCGATAAAGGACTCCTTGAAATAGATGACGGCGCTTCCGTTGTAAGGCTCGACAAATGGAACATGCCCGTCTGTCTCATACTGAAAAAGGACGGATCCACACTGTACCCCACGCGCGACATCGCCGCCGCAGTATACAGAAAGAGGACCTACGATTTCGATAAATGCATCTATGTTACCAGCGCGGGTCAGTCGCTTCACTTCAAGCAGTGGTTCAAGGTAGTGGAACTCATGGGTTATGACTGGTACAATGAACTCGTACACGTTCCGTACGGCACTGTTTCCGTAAACGGATCCAAGCTCGCTACCAGGACAGGTAACGTCGTTTTGCTCAAGGATCTGTTCCGCCAGGCAATAGACAAGGTCATAGAGATCAACAGGCAAAAGGACCCGGACCGGGAGCCTGATGTCGCGACCGCGGAAAAGGTCGGCGTCGGAGCGGTAATTTTCCACTACCTCTCCAACAACAGAATGCGCGATATAAACTTCATACTTGAAGACGCGCTGAATTTTGACGGCAACACCGGACCTTATGCGCAGTACACATACGCAAGGACGTGCTCGGTGCTCGACAAGCTCAGCAGCGACGAGCTCTCTAAGCTCAAGATAACGGACGCTCCTCTCGGTGAAGAGGAAAGAGAGCTGGTAAAGACGCTTTCCGTATTCCCGGAGAAGGTCGCATCCGCAATAGAGGAATACGAGCCCTCTATAATCACAAGATATATCTCAGAGCTCTGCGCGGTATTCAACCGGTTTTATCATGAATGCCAGATAATCAGTTGCCCGGACGCGGACCTGAGGATGAGCAGACTCGCGCTCACGGAGGCGACAAATACCGTGCTCGGTACTGCACTCCATCTTATCTGCATCTCAACACCGAGAAAAATATAATAAAAAAACGTACGATATCGTACCGAACGGTACCTAACCGATACCAAAACAACAATAAAAAACTGAGAATTTTGGGAGAACTTATATGTCAGGTCATTCAAAGTGGAACAATATAAAACACAAAAAGGAAAAATCAGACGCAGCTAAAGCCAAGATATTCACAAAGATCGGAAAGGAGATGGCGGTCGCCATAAAGTCCGGCGGTGCCGACCCGACGGTAAACGGCAAGCTCCGAGACCTCATAGCCAAGGCTAAGGCGAACAATGTTCCGAACGACAATATCCAGCGCTGTATAAAGAAATTTTCTGAAAACAGCGACGTAACTTATGAGGAGATAACCTATGAGGGTTACGGCCCGTCCGGGGTAGCGATAATCGTCGAGACCTCCACCGACAACCGCAACCGTACCGCAGGAAACGTCCGCGCCTGGTTCTCAAAATACGGCGGAAATCTCGGCCAGAACGGATGCGTCGGCTTTATGTTCGAGGAAAAGGGCGTTATAACGATAATAGACGAGGACGACGATATAGACGAAGATAAGCTGATGGAGGACGCGCTCGAGTGCGGCGCTGAAGATATCAGGAGCGACGAGGGCGAATACTCTATATACACCTCCCCGGAATCACTGCCGGAAGTCAGAGATGCGATAATCGCGAAGGGTTACAGCATAGAGACGGCGGACGTCGCCAAGGTCCCGAATACTTATGTCGAGCTCACCTCTCCGGAGGATATAGAAAATATGGAAAAAATGCTCGATCGTTTCAATGAGGACGACGACGTGAACGCGGTATATACCAACTGGGATAATTAAAATCAACAGCAGAGCAAAAAAGTAAAAGCAAAAGACAATTCAAAAGCAAAATCAAACAGCACAAACAAAATCAGGTATACAAAAAATCCGGGCGAGAAATTGGTCTCGCCCGGATTTTCCATTTCAAATATGTTTTCTCAGAGTTTTTTCAGGTTTTTTCAGAGTTTTCAGAGTTCTTTTCAGAGTTTTTTTCAGAGTTCTTTTCAGAGTTTTTTTAAGGACAAAAAAACTGTTTTATCAATAATATCACGAAGGCTCGAAAAATGCCGATCTGTATTTAAATTATATTATTGTCGGTGTTTCCCTCATTGACCGTATACTGAAATCATTTTTATATCCGTTTTACCTTGATAACTTTATTATGTACAGATCCGGTTTTCGCTCTGCTTAATTATCAGCCCTTTATCTCATTCATGAATTCTCCGATACGCTTAAGCGCCTCGAGAATATGATCGGTAGAATAACAGTAGGACGCACGGACGAATCCCTCGCCTCCGCGGCCAAAAGCAGGCCCGGGCACAAGAGCGACCTTTTTTGAATACAGCAGTTTTTCGCAGAACTCCTCCGAGCTCATGCCGCTCGACTTTATGCATGGAAAAGCATAAAAAGCGCCCTTCGGCTCACGGCAGGAAAGTCCTATCTCATTGAAGCCGGAGACTATCATACGCCTGCGTATATCGTACTCCTCGCGCATCTGTGCGACCGCGTCATCACAGCATCTGAGCGCCTCTATAGCGGCATACTGAGAGGTCGTGGGAGCACACATTATCGCGTACTGATGTATCTTATTCATCTGGCTTATTATCTCCTTTGGACCAAGAGCAAAGCCGAGTCTCCAGCCGGTCATTGAAAAAGTCTTGGAAAAGCCGTTCACCATGACCGTCCTGTCCTTCATTCCGTCTACCGAGGCTATCGATACATGCTTTTCATCGCCGAAAGGCAGCTCGGAATATATTTCGTCCGAAATGACCAGTATATCCCTTTCTCTCAGCACATCCGCGATAGCCTCCAGATCACGCCTGTTCATTATGGCGCCGGTAGGGTTGCACGGATACGGCAGCACCAGCGCCTTCGTCCTCGGAGTTATCACGGCGACGAGCTCCTCCGGCGTCAGTTTGAACTCATTTTCTGCTTTTGTCTCCACTATTACGGGAACGCCGCCGGCAAGCTGAGTTATAGGCTCATAGCAGACATATGAAGGCTGAGGGATGATCACCTCATCTCCCTCTCCGACTACCGTCCTTATCGCGGCATCTATCGCCTCGCTCCCCCCTACGGTCACTAACGTATCGGTCTTTGCGTCGTATGAGACACCGTATTTTCTCGATACATAGGCGCATATCTCCTCGCGCAGTTTCTCAAGGCCGCGGTTTGCCGTATATCTCGTCTTGTTGTCCCCAAGAGATCTTATCGCCGCGTTTTTTATCTGCCACGGTGTCGGAAAATCCGGCTCTCCGACGCCGAGAGAGATGACGTCCTTCATAGTCTCAGCAATATCGAAAAATTTTCGTATGCCCGACGGCTTTAGCGCGACTACGTCGGGTCTCAATATCTTAGAATAATCCATCACAGAGAATAATTCCCCCTGTCGTCATCTCCGTCGTTGCAAAGCTCGACGTCCATCTCCTTGTATCTGCGGAGAACGAAGTGCGTTGAGGTGGATATAACGGAATCTATCGTTGACAGCTCCTTAGCAACGAACATTGCGACCTCCTGAAAGGTCTTTCCCTTTACTATAACGCAGAGATCGTACCCGCCTGACATCAGATATACCGTTTCGACCTCAGGGTACTTCATTATTTTCTTTGCGACCTCCTCAAACCCCTGCCCTGCCTTCGGCGTAACACGGAGTTCTATCAGCGCGGATACATATGCGCTGTTCATCCGCTCCCAGTCGACGACCGTTGTGTAACCGCGGATTAGCCCGGAGCTTTCCATTTCAGAGACACACTCTCTTACTTTTTCCTCGGTCATGCCCGTCATATCCGCGAGCTGAGCGAAAGTATACCTGGAATTTTTACAAAGCAGTTTAAGAAGTTTTTTATCCATTTTGCCCTCCTGATTTCCGTGTCTGAATACCGGATATTTTTCATTGCGGCGGACCCGCGGAAACAAAAAAGTCCTGAGCGCATCACTGCGCTCAGGACGATCGAAACCGTGTTACCACCTGACTTCGGGAACATGCCCCGCACTCTGCCGGCACAATTTATGCCGCCCCCCTCTAACGGTGGGTCCCGTCATACCCTCAAAAACTTCGGATATGCAGCTCAGAGACTGCTTCACATACCGCTCACCGGACGTTTTCACCGACCACGTCCTCTCTGAAGGCCGCCTGTATGCTACTCCTTCCCGTCATAGCCTTTAGATCTTGCTTACTTTAAAGTATACACTCATTTTTCACTTTTGTCAACAGCTTTTTTATTTTTGCGTTTTTGTTGATAAGAGGTACTCCCTGATTTTTTCCGCGACGAAAGAAAATCCCTTTACAGTTCCGAAATTCTCCCGCTCTACCCTCTCGCCTATTATAAGAAGCGGGACCCTCTCACGTGTATGATCCGTCGTAGGATATCCGGGGTCGCAGCCGTGATCCGCAGTTATCATCAGAACGTCGTCCGATCGCATTCCGGATACGAACGAGGGGAGCCAGGCATCGAACTCGCTGACGCCGCGCGCATATCCGTCTATATCATTGCGGTGGCCCCACAGCATATCAAAGTCGACAAGATTAACGAAACACAGCCCGGAAAAATCGCGGGACAACATGCTTTTCGCAGTCTCCATCCCCTCAGCGTTCGAGTGCGTCGGATGCGACTCCGTTATACCCCTGCCGGCGAAAATGTCATTTATCTTTCCGACCGAGATAACGTCGTATCCGCGCTCATACAGCTCGTCGAGCACAGTCACTCCCTGCGGAGGAAGAGAAAAATCCCGCCTTGACGCCGTTCTGAAATAACTGCCGCTTTTGCCGGAGAACGGGCGGGCGATGACTCTGCCGACCGCGTTATCTCCGACAAGTATCTCTCGCGCTGTCATGCAATAGCGGTACAGCTCCTCTACCGGTACGACGTCCTCATGCGCCGCTATCTGGAACACACTGTCCGCAGAGGTATAAACGATCAGTTTTCCCGTTCTTACATGCTCGTCTCCGAAATCGCGTATCACCTCCGTGCCTGAATACGGACGGTTACATAGCACGCCCCTGCCGCATCTGTCGGAAAATTCCGAGATTACAGAGTCCGGGAATCCGTTAGGATATGTCGGAAACGGTTTTTTCGAGACAAGTCCTGCAAGCTCCCAATGTCCGACGGTAGTATCCTTGCCCGCGGAAAGCTCCTCGAGCCTTGCGACCGCTCCCGCAGAGCTTCCGGTACAGCCTAGATAAGAAAGTCCATCTATCTCAGCGAGCCCGTAACGCTTCATATTTTGCACGGAAAAAAACGGGCTTGCGGAAATACTTCTCATGGTATCCGCGCCGGCGTCCCCGAAAGCGGCGGCGTCAGGCGCCGCCCCTATCCCAAGGCTGTCAAGAACTATAAGAAACACTCTTTTCATTTTCTTCCGTAACGCCTTTCAAGCTCGAGCGCAGTGTTGAGCGCTATACTTATCATATCGGTCAAGTTGTTCTGTCTTTCCTCTGCAGTGAGAGAATCCGTTTTATCTCCGATAACATAATCGGACACAGTGAACATAGCCAGCGCACGCTTACCCGCTCTGGCGGCGTTCATATACAAGGCGGCGGACTCCATTTCAGTCCCGAGGACTCCCATTTTTGCCCATCTCTCAGGCGCGGTGGGGTCATCGCCGTAAAAGTGATCGGAGGACAGGATATTTCCCACACGCACGCTGGCGCCGAGCTTTTTTCCCTCCTCGACCGCGATCGAAAGCATCTCAAAATCGCATATGGGAGCAAATGCACCCGGGAGGCAGAACTGATCTCCGTACGCGGAGTTCGTGCACGCGCCCTGAGCCATTATGACGTCCATTAGCTTCGCTTTTCCGAAAGAGCCGCAGGAGCCTATCCTGATTATCCTTTCTACCCCGAAGATGTTGAACAGCTCGTATGAATATATGCCCACAGACGGCATCCCCATACCGTGCGCCATTACGGTGACCGGGACTCCGAGATATTTACCGGTATACCCCTGAACTCCTCTGACGTTGTTGATAAGACGCGCGTCTGTCAAAAACTTTTCCGCTATCATCCTGGAGCGGAGCGGGTCCCCGGGCATGAGCACGGTACCGGCGAAATCATCGGGAGACGCGTCAATATGAGGCGTCGGATATTTCTTTTCGATCATCTTTCCATCTCCTTCCTTACGACCACGTCCGTCCCGTTAAGGGCGGGAAAAGGTCTTACATATATATTTTAAACCAAATACTACTGCCATGTCAATACGACCGGCAGCATCTGCGCCTATTTTTACGATGAAAGTACGCTTTTGATTGTGATTATTACACAATGACAGAGTCATGCCAGGCATTTGCATTGGGCATGTAACCAAATATTCAGGCATGCGAAAAAAAAACTTGACTTTTATATCTGAAAATAATAAAATAATTGTAATAAACGAGCGTAGATGGGAAACAAAATTATGTATGCCCTTTCAGAGATTTGCCGGTCGGTGCGAGGCAAAAAGGCAGCATAATATAACTCCTCCCGGAGCTTTCGGCTGAAAGGCAGGACCGAGTAGGCTTGAACGGGTTCTCCCGTTACAGGGAATCATGTTGACTGACATGAACTAAGTGGGACTTATGCCCAATTAAGAGTGGTACCGCGGAGATAAAACTTCGTCTCTTTTGTAAAAATGCACGGGCATTTTTACAAAGGAGATTTTTTTATTAAAGCGGGCTCTCGTGAGGTATGTTCTTTCCGCTCGGATAAGCCAATGGGCTTAAGAAAGGAAATCCCCCGAAGGGGATACAAATGGCTATGAAGAATTATCAGAAGTACACACGGCAGTATATCGAGGCGCCGGAGGTATGCAACGACTGGATCAAAAAGTCATACATAGACAAGGCGCCGATCTGGTGCAGCGTTGACCTCCGCGACGGTAACCAGGCACTAATAACTCCGATGAATCTGGAAGAGAAGCTCGAGTTCTTCAAGGTGCTGGTAAAGCTGGGGTTCAAAGAGATAGAAATAGGCTTCCCCGCCGCATCCGAGACCGAATACGAATTCTGCCGCACGCTTATCGAGCAGGATATGATCCCGGACGACGTCACGATCCAGGTCCTTACCCAGGCGAGAGAACACATAATCAAAAAGACGTTTGAGGCGCTAAGAGGCGCAAAAAACGCTATAGTACACCTCTATAATTCCACGTCAGAGGTACAGATAGAACAGGTGTTCAAGAAGAGCAAGCCGGAGATCGTAGAGCTTGCCCGCACCGGTGCGATCCTCTGCAAGAAATACCGTGAGAACACCAAAGGAAATTTCCGTTTTGAGTACTCGCCCGAGAGCTTTACGGGCACCGATCCGCGCTTTGCTCTTGAAATATGCAACGCTGTCATAGACATATGGGAGCCTTCTGAGGATGACAAGGTCATAATAAATCTCCCTGTGACCGTATCTCACTCAATGTCCCACGTCTACGCGAGCCAGGTCGAGTATATGTGCAAACATCTCAAGGACAGAGAGAATCTCATAATTTCTCTTCACCCTCACAATGACCGCGGATGTGCGGTCGCAGACAGCGAGATGGGTCTGCTCGCAGGTGCAGACAGAATAGAAGGAACGCTCTTCGGCAACGGCGAGCGAACCGGAAACGTCGATATAATAACTCTCGCTCTGAACATGTACTCCCAGGGCGTGGATCCGGAGCTCGACTTTTCGGATCTTCCCAGTATAACAGAGGTCTATGAAAAGGTCACCGAAATGCACGTATACGAGAGACAGCCTTACAGCGGTAAGCTGGTTTTCGCGGCATTCAGCGGCTCGCATCAGGACGCAATAGCCAAGGGTATGAAGTGGAGAGAGGAGCACAAGCTCTCAACATGGACCGTACCCTATCTTCCCATCGATCCGACAGACGTCGGACGGGTATACGAGACGGACGTCATAAGAATAAATTCTCAGTCCGGCAAGGGCGGTATAGGATATATCCTGGAGACGCAGTACTCTCACAATCTCCCACCGAAAATGCGCGAGGAATTCGGATACCGCGTCAAGAGCATATCAGACCATTCGCACAGAGAGCTCAAGCCTCAGGAGGTCTACAATATTTTCCGTGATGAATACGTAAATATCGAGACCTGCCTTAAAGTCTCAAATACTCATTACAAGCAGACAAACGGCATAACTGCCACCGCAGATATCACCGTAAACGGCGAGACGCACAGCGTTACCGCAACGGGAAACGGCCGTCTCGACTCGGTAAGCAATGCTATCAAGAAAATAATAGGCGACATCTATACATTGGAGACCTACACGGAGCATGCGCTTAACGACCGTTCGGACGCTCAGGCCGCATCGTATGTCGGTATAAAGGACAAAAACGGACGTGTCGAGTGGGGAGTCGGTATCGACAGCGATATAATAGTATCTTCCGTAAAGGCGCTCGTCAGCGCGATAAACAGGCTCATGGAACACAATAAAGGCAACGGGGAGGAAAATGCCTGATGAAAATGAAAGGCGCAAGGATAGTTATCGAGACTCTGATAGAGCTCGGGGTGACCGACGTGTTCGGATATCCCGGCGGTCAGGTCATAGATATATACGACGAAATATACAATTGCAGCGACAGGATAAACCACTACCTCACCGCGCATGAGCAGGGCGCGGCGCACGCGGCAGACGGATATGCGAGAGCCACGGGAAAGGTCGGAGTCGTCATAGCGACCTCCGGTCCCGGTGCGACTAACCTCGTGACCGGTATAGCGACTGCTCAGCTCGACTCGGTGCCTATGATAGCGATAACCGGAAACGTCTCGCGGGCTCTCATAGGAAAAGACAGCTTTCAGGAGATAGATATAACCGGAATAACTCTCCCGATAACCAAGCACAACTACTTTGTAAACAGAATAGAGGATCTCTCGGACTGTATCCGTGAGGCGTTCAAAATAGCCACCTCCGGAAGACCGGGCCCTGTCCTGATAGATATACCGAAGGATATCCAGAACGCAGAATATGAATATGAGGTAAGGCCTGTCCCCGCAAAATTTCCGAACAAACAGCCGTCTTCATCCTCGATCGAAAAGGCGATACGGATAATTGACTCGGCAAAACGCCCCTATATTTACATAGGAGGCGGAGTCATCGGCGCATCTGCGGAAAAATCGATCATTAAGCTTGCAGAAAAAGTGGACGGATATATCGGCTGCTCACTGATGGGCATCTCCGCGATCCCCACCGACTATGAAAGATTCCTCGGAATGCAGGGTATGCATGGACACTATGCATCATCCATGGCGCTCAGCGCCGCCGACGTCATAATCGCGGTCGGCGTCCGCTTCAGCGACAGGGCTACCGGGAACAAAGAGAAATTCGCGACCTCCGCGAAAATAGTTCATATCGATCTCGACTTTGCCGAGATAAACAAAAATATTGACTGCTCTGTCGGAGTGATAGGAGATATCAAAGAGTCTCTTTCGGAAATCATATCCGGCATCTCCCAGAAGAACAACACCGAATGGCACGCACAGGTAGCCGCGCTGAGAGCAGAAGAAAAGAGCTTTGTAAAAAGAACGGACAGGCTGACTCCAGACAAGGTCATGAGGATAATCAACGCGATAAAGGACGCTGATACTCCGGTAGCCACCGATGTAGGTCAGCACCAGATGTGGGCGGCTCAGTACTGCAGCTTCGAAAAGCCCCGCAAATTCATATCTAGCGGCGGCCTGGGAACGATGGGCTTCGGCATGGGTGCCGCAATAGGCGCCGCGACCGGGACCGGGCACAGGACCGTGCTTATAACAAGCGACGGCAGCTTCGGCATGAACCTCAATGAGCTGGCGACCGCCGTGACCTATAACGTACCGCTCACAATAGTGCTGCTCAACAACGGCGTTCTCGGCATGGTGCGCCAGTGGCAGACGCTGTTCTACGGGAAGAGATATTCCAATACGACTCTTGACAGGCACACAGATTTTGTAAAGCTCGCCGAAGCATTCGGTGCAGAGGGAATAAGGACTTCAAATGAGGATGAATTCCGCTCCGCATTCAAGAAAGCATATAAGAGCGGCAGACCCGTCGTCATAGACTGCATCATCGACAAGGACGAGTTCGTGCTCCCGATGCTCCCGCCCGGCGGCTCGATAGAAAACATCATAGTTGATACGGAGGGTATGTGATATGAGTAAATTTATACTTGCCGTATACGTCGACAACAAGTTCGGCGTACTCACCAGAGTTACAAGCATGTTCACGCGCCGCGGATTCAATATAGATACTCTGACCGTCGGCGAGACCGAGTCACCGGAATATTCCCGTATAACCCTCAGTATGAGCGGGGACGGATATGCGAGAGCTCAGATGATAAATCAGCTGAGAAAGCTCTACAACGTAAAAAAGGTCGAGCTTCTGGACGAGGAGAGCTCGATACACCGTGAGCTTATGCTCATAAAGGTGAAAAACAGCTCTAAATTCCGCCAGGATATCATGACGGCAGTCGATGTTTTCCGCTCAAAAATAATCGACTACTCGACTGACGCGATGTGTATAGAGATAACGGGCGAGCCCTCGAAAATTAACGCATTCATAGAAATACTCAAGCCCTTCGGTATAATAGAAATGTGTCGCACCGGAATAGTCGCGCTTGAAAGAGGCAGCGGCAGCATACTGACTAACGATCAGGAAACCGAATAACGGGCAGAGATGACCGAGATATGCGGTTTCAAAGCAAAAGCATTATCAATAGCGGCAATCAAAACGGCATCAAGAACAAAATCAGGGCCGCATAAGCGGCATTATAAATCAATTTAAAACTGTATCCGAAACAACATTGAAACGATAGAAAAACACGGGTACAGCGACTTTAACAGCAATAAATATTTTTTAAAATACAATAACTTTAATTTTAAAAAAGGAGATCAAAAAAATGGCAAACATCTATTATCAGCAGGACTGCGATATCAATAAGCTCAAGGGCAAGACCGTAGCCATTATAGGATACGGCTCTCAGGGACACGCTCACGCCCTCAACCTCCATGACTCCGGCGTAAACGTCATCGTCGGTCTCTACAAGGGAAGCAAGAGCTGGGCAAAAGCAGAGGCTGCAGGACTCAAAGTAATGACGGCGGCTGACGCAGCAAAAAACGCAGATATAATAATGATACTCATCAACGATGAAAAGCAGGCAAAACTCTACCGCGAGAGCATAGAAGCTAACCTCACCGAGGGCAAGACGCTTGCATTCGCTCACGGCTTCAATATTCACTTCGGCTGCATCAAGCCGCCTAAGAACGTCAATGTCATCATGATCGCCCCAAAGGGACCCGGACACACTGTAAGAAGCGAGTACCTTGCCGGCAAGGGTGTTCCCTGCCTCGTAGCGATCGAGCAGGATGCTACCGGAGACGCGCTTGACATCGCGCTCGCATACGCGCTCGGCATCGGCGGCGCAAGAGCCGGCGTTCTCGAGACTACCTTCCGCACCGAGACCGAGACCGACCTCTTCGGTGAGCAGGCTGTCCTCTGCGGCGGCGTATGCGCTCTGATGCAGGCTGGATTCGAGACTCTTGTTGAGGCCGGATACGATCCCAGAAACGCATACTTCGAGTGTATCCATGAGATGAAGCTCATAGTCGACCTCATCTACCAGAGCGGATTTGAGGGCATGAGATATTCTATATCCAACACCGCTGAGTACGGCGACTACATCACCGGACCCAAGATCATAACCGACGAGACCAAGCGCACTATGAAGAAGATCCTCCACGATATCCAGGACGGTACCTTCGCGAAAGAATTCCTCCTCGATATGTCCGACGCAGGCGCCCAGGTACACTTCAACGCAATGAGAAAGATCGCCTCCGAGCATCCCTCCGAGATCGTAGGAAAGGAAATACGCAAGCTCTACAGCTGGAGCGACGAGGACAAACTCATAAACAACTGATACTAACGGATCCGTCCGCAATAATCATATACTTGAAAGGAGAGCTCCGCACTTGGCGGAGCTCACGCTAAAATGATCAAAGATACGATTGTAAACGGTTTTGAAAACGCGCCCCACCGTTCCCTATATCATGCTCTCGGACTCACCGAGGAGGAGCTCTCCCGTCCGCTCATAGGTATAGTAAGCTCCTACAACGAGATAGTTCCGGGTCACATGAACCTTGACAAGATAACCGAGGCGGTAAAGCTCGGCGTAGCTATGGCGGGAGGAACACCGATAGTATTCCCTGCGATCGCTGTGTGCGACGGCATCGCCATGGGTCACCGCGGAATGAAATATTCCCTTGTAACAAGGGATCTTATCGCCGACTCGACAGAGGCCATGGTGCTCGCGCACGGGTTCGACGGGCTCGTGATGATACCGAACTGTGACAAAAATGTCCCAGGCCTTCTCATGGCCGCCGCTCGTCTTAATATCCCGACTGTTTTTGTAAGCGGCGGACCTATGCTCGCCGGGCACGTCAAAGGAAAGAAGACGAGCCTGTCAAGCATGTTTGAGGCTGTCGGAGCTTACTCTGCCGGAAAGATAGATGACGATACGCTCTGCGAATACGAAAAGCACACTTGCCCGACCTGCGGCTCCTGCTCCGGAATGTACACCGCAAATTCAATGAACTGTCTGACCGAAGTGCTCGGCATGGCGCTCAAGGGCAACGGTACTATTCCCGCGGTATATTCCGCCAGGCTCGAGCTCGCAAAGCACGCCGGGATGCAGGTAATGAAGCTGATAGAAAAGAACATCAGGCCGCGCGATATAATGACCGAGGCCGCTTTCCACAACGCGCTCTGCGCCGATATGGCGCTCGGCTGCTCGACCAACAGCATGCTCCATCTGCCGGCTATAGCAAACGAGTGCGGCATAGACTTTGACCTCGATATGGCCAACAGGATCAGTGCAAAGACTCCGAATATCTGCCACCTCGCCCCCGCAGGTCCGACATATATGGAGGATCTCAACGAGGCCGGCGGCGTTTATGCCGTCCTGCATGAGCTCGATAAGAAGGGGCTGCTCGACACCTCTGTAATGACCTGCACCGGAAAGACTATGGCTGAGAATATCCGCGGCGCAGTAAATCTCAATGAGGACGTCATCCGTCCTATCGACAATCCATACAGCGCTACCGGCGGAATAGCTGTGCTCAGAGGCAATCTGGCTCCCGACGGATGCGTTGTAAAACGCAGCGCAGTAGCTCCGGAAATGCTCGTTCACGAGGGTCCCGCCCGCGTTTTCGACAGTGAGGAGGAGGCAATAAAGGTCATTTACTCCGGTAAAATAAAGCCGGGCGACGTTATCGTGATCAGATATGAGGGTCCCTCCGGCGGTCCCGGAATGAGGGAGATGCTCTCCCCCACCTCTGCAATAGCCGGAATGGGTCTTGACAAAGAGGTAGCGCTCATAACCGACGGAAGATTCTCCGGCGCGACCAGAGGCGCATCTATCGGGCACATTTCTCCCGAGGCGGCAAGAGGCGGTCTGATCGCATATGTCAATGAGGGCGATATAATCTCCATAAACATACCCGAATACAAGATCGAGCTCAAGGTAGATGAAAAAGAGATAGAAAAACGCAAGTCCGAGATCAAGCCGAAAGTCAAAGAGGATATAAGCGGATACCTGAAGAGGTACGCTCAGTCGGTCTCTTCGGCAGACAAGGGCGCAATAATCAACAGAAGATAAAAATACAGGCGACCGGGGCGGCATACATCTGCCCCGGTCCCGCAAAATGTCCCTGGCTCATAAATAAAGCTGGATTATCCAAGACCGCTGTACGCGGTAAAGGGAAAAGCGACGGAGCATCTGAAAATAAAGTAAGCTCCAAGACGGCAGTCCCCCAGAATAATAGAAGATCCCCAAAATGAAAAACACCCAAAATTATCGGGGATACTGACCCCAACAAGAAAGGAACGGTCAATACACATGGGAATGACGATGACTCAGAAAATTCTCGCCGCCCACGCCGGGCTCGAGAAGGTAGAGGCTGGACAGCTGATCCTCGCCTCGCTCGACAGAGTGCTCGGAAACGACATAACGTCGCCGGTGGCAATAAAGGAATTCTCGAGACTCGGATATACTGAAGTATACGACAAGGACAAGGTGACGATGGTAATGGATCACTTTGCTCCGAACAAGGATATAAAAGCGGCTGTACAGTGCAAGATGTGCCGCGATTTCTGCGCTGAAAAAGGCGTCACCCACTTTTACGACGTAGGAAAGATGGGTATAGAGCACGCTCTTCTTCCGGAGGAGGGTCTAGTGGTCTCCGGCGACGTTGTAATAGGCGCCGACTCGCACACCTGCACATACGGAGCGCTCGGAGCATTCTCCACCGGAGTAGGCTCCACAGATATGGCGTGCGGAATGGCGATAGGCAAGGCCTGGTTCAAGGTTCCGTCCGCGATCAAATTCGTACTCAAAGGAAAGCTCCGTCCCTATGTATCCGGAAAGGATCTCATCCTGCATATAATCGGAAAAATAGGCGTTGACGGCGCGCTCTACAAATCAATGGAATTCACCGGCGAGGGAGTATCCTCACTGTCCGTGACAGACCGCCTCACAGTCTGCAATATGGCGATAGAGGCCGGCGCTAAAAACGGCATATTCGAGGTCGACAGCAAAACGCTCGAATACATAAAGGAGCACTCGGACAGAAAGCCCGTCGTCTATAAGGCGGACCCGGACGCGGTATACGACGAGGTCATAGAGATAGATCTCGGCGCGATAAGATCCACCGTCGCCTTTCCGCATCTCCCAAGCAATACAAAAGAGATCGATGATGTCGGAGACATCAAGATAGATCAGGTCGTCATAGGATCCTGCACGAACGGATATTACCGCGATATCAAGGAGGCGGCCGAAATACTCAGGGGAAGACACGTAGCCGACGGAGTCAGAGCTATAATAATCCCCGCAACGCAGAAAATATATCTCAGAGCGGTCGAAGAGGGTCTCGTAAAGGTATTCATAGAGGCCGGATGCGTCGTATCCACACCTACCTGCGGTCCCTGCCTCGGCGGACACATGGGCGTGCTTGCCCCCGGAGAGAAGGCGGTATCCACTACCAACAGAAATTTTGTCGGACGCATGGGATCGACTGATTCCGAGGTATATCTCGCCAGCCCTGCAGTAGCCGCTGCGAGCGCAGTGCTCGGCAAAATAGCAGGTCCTGCGTCGCTCGGACTCTGATCTTAGGCGAGACACAGCGCAAAGAAAAATACAAGCGTATAAAGAGGTAAATATGATATTCAAAGGTAAAGTCATAAAATACGGCGACAACGTCGACACCGACGTGATCATCCCCGCCCGCTATCTTAATACGATAGACAAAAAAGAGCTCGCGTCCCACTGCATGGAGGATATCGATAAAACATTCGTCTCGCGCGTTAAACCCGGAGATATCATGGTCGCCGGCTTCAATTTTGGCTGCGGCTCATCCAGAGAGCATGCCCCGCTGGCGATCAAGGAGAGCGGTATCGCGCTCGTTATCGCCAAGAGTTTTGCAAGAATATTTTACCGCAACTCGATAAACATAGGTCTTGCTATAGTCGAGTGCCCCGAGGCAGTCGATCGCATAAGTGAAGGGCACGAAGTAGAGGCCGACCTTGACAACGGAAAGATCACCGACAAAACCACCGGCGAGAGCTTCCGCATTGAGCCGTTCCCGGAATTCATACAGAAAATAATTTCCAACGGCGGACTTGTGGAATCGATCAAAAACGGCGCTGTAAAGTGAGGTTTTATAACTATGGTTTACAATATAGCACTTACAAAGGGAGACGGCATCGGTCCAGAGATCGTGGACAGCGCGGTGCGCGTACTTGAAAAGATCGGAAAGAAATACGGACATACTTTTAATTTTTCCTCATATCTCCTCGGCGGCTGCGCAATTGACGCGACCGGAGCTCCGCTCCCCGAGGAGACCGTTAAGGGTTGCCTCGAGTCCGACAGCGTACTTCTCGGTGCGGTCGGGGGTCCGAAATGGGACAGTCTCCCCGGGAACATAAGACCTGAAAAAGCTCTGCTCGGGATACGTGAGGCGATGGGGCTTTACACAAATCTCCGCCCCGCCAGACTCTACCCTGCCCTCTCCGAGGAATGCCCGCTCAGACGCGATATCGTCAAAGACGGCTTTGACCTTCTCATTGTAAGAGAGCTCACAGGCGGTATTTATTTCGGAGAGAGAGGATACCGCGACGGCAGATACGGCGAGGAAGCGTATGATACCGAGCGCTACAGCCGTCTTGAGATAGAGCGTATTGCCCGTGCGGCATTCGAGGCGGCACGGAAGCGCAGAGGAAAAGTCACCAGCATCGATAAAGCCAACGTGCTCGAGACCTCACGCCTCTGGAGAAAGACGGTACATGAGGTCGCAGCGGACTATCCCGATGTCGAAATAGCCGATATGCTCGTAGACAACGCCGCTATGCAGCTTGTTAAGAATCCCGCACAGTTCGACGTTATAGTTACTTCAAATATGTTCGGCGACATACTGTCGGACGAGGCCTCTCAGATAACCGGATCGATAGGCATGCTCCCGTCTGCATCTCTCGGTGAGGGAAGACGCGGGCTCTATGAGCCGATACACGGCTCCGCCCCTGATATTGCCGGAAAGAACATTGCCAATCCGATAGCTACGATACTCTCCGCGGCTATGATGCTCCGATATTCATTCTCGCTGTCCGCCGAGGCTGAAAACATAGAGAGTGCGGTCGACTCTGTTCTGAACGAAGGCGTCCGCACCGCAGATATAATAGGTTCAAGCGGGATATCTCCGGTATCTACCGTCGAAATGACAGACAGGATCCTGGAGAAGATCTGACCTGGATCGCCGCCTATATACAGATAACGGCGCAAACGCAAATATAATCATAAAAAACACTCAACTTTCAAAAGGATCACGGCAGCGCCGCGCAACACCAGACATGCAAAACAAACTTGAAAACCTGTACCTGAGACTGAAATCTGTATCCGTATTTGAAAACGTAGCGTCGTCATACGTTATGAGAGCGCTCTCAGAGTTCATCGAGAGCCTGCGATACGCCGACAAATACAAAACAGTAGAAAAATATTCCTCTTTTATACGCGAGCTGTTCAGGCACTCTCCGTCCCTCGGCGACTACTTGCTGTGCGAGATATCCGAGGATGAAAACGTATATGTAAAAGCCCGGTGCGGCAGCGATACTGTCCCGGAGTGCATCCGGGAGTGCGCCGAGCGCGAGCTCACTCTTTTCTCTGAAATATCCGAGCTGACCCCCGAGGAGCTGACCGGTGCCGCTGACTGCGGCATACCGCTGCCTATGTTTGAGGTACATCCGTACAACTTCGTAAAAGAGTACGCGGAGCGTATGTCCAACATACACCGGTACGGCTATGGCATATTCGCAAGGTACAATATGTTCACCTACTCGGACGGAAAAATAATACCGCTCACGAGCTCCGACAAGATAAGCGTCAACGACCTTATCGGATATGAAGAAGAGCGCGGAGAGGTCATAGAGAACACACTGTCGCTCATACACGGCAAGGCCGCCTCAAATATCCTGCTTTACGGAGATGCCGGAACAGGCAAATCCTCTACCGTCAAGGCGGTCGCCAATATGTTTGCGGATGAGGGCGTCAGACTCATAGAGCTGAGGCGCGACCAGATAATATGCATACCGGATATCCTGGACAAGCTCCACGGCAATCCGCTCAAGTTCATACTCTTCATCGACGATCTCTCCTTTACGGAAAACGACGGAAGCCTCGGAACTCTCAAGGCGATACTTGAAGGTTCTGCCTCAGCAAGGAGCGGAAATACCGTCATATACGTCACAAGCAACAGGCGTCACCTGGTCAAAGAGACCTTCTCCGATCGCGCAGGCGACGATATACACCGCAGGGACACTATGCAGGAGAATATATCGCTCTCCGAACGTTTCGGTATAACGATACTGTTTTCGCGTCCTGACAAAAAAATGTATTTTGAAATAGTCAAAAAGCTCGCCGCCAAGAAGAATATACGCATACCCGAGACCGAACTCACTGCAAGAGCCGATGTTTACGCCCTCAAGAAAGGCGGGTATTCTCCGCGCGCAGCAGAGCAGTTCACAAATATTCTCTCTACAGAGATCTGATCAACAACCGTATATTCCGTCAGAGCTTTATATTTGAACTTCAAAAATCACAAATACAAATTCAATTCAGACATGGGCGCTTCTGCGCCGAGGAGGAAATTTTGCTTACCCTTGACAAAATTTATCACGCAAGCTACGTTCTCAAAAACGTAATACGCAAAACGGATGTCATAGCCGCACCGAGCATGAATCCGGAATCCGATATCTACCTCAAAACGGAAAACCTGCAGATAACGGGCTCATTCAAGGTTAGGGGCGCATATTACAAAATATCACAGCTGTCAGAAGAGGAAAAGGCCCGCGGAGTAATCGCCTGCTCCGCCGGAAATCACGCTCAGGGAGTTGCGCTCGCCGCAAAGAAGAACGGCATAAAGGCCGTTATTTGTCTCCCGGACGGGGCTCCGATCTCCAAGGTCGAAGCCACAAAGAGTTACGGCGCCGAAGTCTGCCTCGTAAAGGGGGTATACGACGACGCTTACAACCGCGCACTTGAGCTCAGAGATGAGAAAGGTTATACTTTTATACATCCGTTCAACGACGATGACGTTATCGCCGGGCAAGGGACCATAGGTCTTGAGCTATGCGAACAGATCAGCGATATGGAGGCAGTGATCGTGCCTGTCGGCGGCGGCGGTCTCATATCCGGAGTGGCATTTGCCCTCAAAAGTCTCAACCCTGAAATAAAAGTATACGGTGTGCAGGCGGCAGGCGCGCCCAGCATGCTGAACTCAGTCAAGGACAAAAAGATCGAGACTCTTCCAAGTGTATCCACAATAGCGGACGGTATTGCCGTCAAAACACCGGGCGACACTACATTCGAAATATGCTCTAAATATGTAGACGGTTTCGCAACAGTTACAGACGATGAGATCTCCGCCGCGATACTTGCGCTCATGGAAAAGCACAAGCTGGTCACCGAGGGCGCAGGAGCCGTATCCGTTGCCGCCGCAATGTACAATAAGTTCCCGATAAAGGGCAAAAAGACCGTGTGCCTGCTCTCCGGCGGAAATATAGACGTCAACATTTTATCAAGAGTCATAAACCGCGGCCTTGTAATGTCCGGAAGAAGTTGCCTGCTCAATATCGAGCTCCTTGACAAGCCGGGACAGCTTGAAAATGTCTCCAGAATAATTGCCTCTCTCGGCGGCAACGTCACATCTGTGCTCCATGAGAGAACGAGCGAGGGCAGCGATATCAACGGATGCTATCTCAGGCTTACTTTGGAAACAAGGAATTTTGAGCACATCGCAGAGATCAAAAACGCGCTCAGCGAATTTGGATTCAAAGTGCATGACAGATGATCCACTAAGTCTTCACACCGGCGTGTGTTGCGCCGAAAAAATATGAAAAGGAGAAATTTCAATGGAAAAAATATACACGGCCAATGCTCCGGAAGCGATCGGACCTTATTCTCAGGCGGCAGTCTGCGGAAATATAGTATTTACATCGGGTCAGATAGCCATCGATCCTAAAAGCGGTGATCTCGTTGCAGGAGACATAACCGCGCAGACGGAGCAGGTCATGAAAAACCTCGGTGCCGTACTTGAGGCGGCAGGCTCCTCCTTTGACAAAGCGATAAAAACGACCTGCTTTCTCAGCGATATCGGAGACTTTGCCAAGTTCAACGAAGTATACGGAAAGTATTTTTCATCAAAGCCCGCAAGAAGCTGCGTTGCAGTTAAAGCCCTCCCGAAGAACGCACTTGTAGAGGTAGAGGTAATAGCAAAAATATAAGGATTTATCCGCCGCATATCGCGGCGGATTTTTTTAATTTGATTGACCGGACCGAACATTTCTGATATAATAGATTCAGCAGATATACCCAAATGAAAAACCGGAGGTAAGAGCCTATGCCAAAGAAAAAGAGACAAGTCGTTTTTATAATGACCGATACGACCAGATTTGATATGCTCGGCTGCTATGGTAACAAGGATATGAAAACGCCGAACCTGGATGCGCTCGCAGAGGAGGGCGTGCGTTTTGAACGCGCCTATACCTGCCAGCCGGTCTGCGGACCTGCGCGATCATCCATCTTTACCGGGCTTTTCCCGCATTCGAACGGAAGTATAACAAATTCATACCCGCTGGGCGCCAATGTAAAAACAATAGGACAAAGACTCAGAGATAACGGGATACACACCGCGTTTGTCGGAAAATGGCATCTTGACGGCGGGGACTATTTCGGGCTGGGGATCTGCCCCGACGGCTGGGATGAAAAATACTGGTACGACATGAAATGCTATCTCAATGAGCTGACTCCGGAAGAGAGAGTAAAATCAAGAAAGCAGTCAACAAATGCTGAGGGGATACCGGAAAGCTTTACTTATGCAAGCCGCTGTACCGACCGCGCTCTCGACTTTTTGGAAAAGAACGGAGACGAGGATTTCTTCCTTACAGTCTCTTATGATGAGCCTCACGACCCATTTCTCTGCCCCGAACCGTACGCGTCCATGTACAAGGACTATGAATTCCCTAAGGCCCCGAACGTCTGGGATACCCTTGAGGGAAAACCGTTCTATCAAAAGCTCTGGGCAGGCAATGCGCGGTACGCCGACCGCGACGCGCTCAAGATCAAACCCTCATACTTCCTCGGCTGTAATTCCTTTGCAGACCACGAGATCGGAAAGGTGATCGATGCGGCGAAAAAGTACGCTCCGGACGCCATGATCATATTCACATCCGATCATGGAGACGCGCTCCAGTCGCACTGCCTCAGAGGCAAGGGAGCCGCTATGTATGACGAAATAGCCAGGATCCCTCTCATAGTTTACGGATTTGGCAAAGGAGAGGTATACAAGCATCCGGTATCGCATATAAATCTTGTCCCGACAATACTCGAATATATGGGCATACCCGTACCCAAACTTATGGAAGGCAAGAGCATACTGCCCGCTATCAAGGATACCGAGGTCAGGATCAACGATTACGTATTCACGGAATTCACACGCTATGAAGTCGATCACGATGGCTTCGGCGGGCTCCAGATGATGCGCGCCGTATTTGACGGAAGATATAAGCTCTGCATACACCTGCTCGACGAGACAGATGAATTCTACGACCTGCAGAACGATCCGTACGAAATGAAGAACCTGATAGACTATAAGAGTTATGAGTCTGAACGCAACAGGCTCCACGACGCCCTGCTCCGCAACATGGACGAGACCCGCGATCCGTACCGCGGATATCAGTGGGAATGCCGTAAGTGGAGAAAGGACGCTCCCGAACCGGACTATGAGAATCACAGATACACAAGACAGCGCGAAAATGAGGAATACGAGCCTCGCCAGTTCGATTATTCCACCGGGCTAGAAATGACTGCCGCAACGCGCATAAAGCCGGTGGCTAAATAAATGAGGAGCGTGACCGTCCTGATAAAACCCGCCTCCTCGCTCTGCAATATGAACTGCCGATACTGCTTTTATGCGGACGTCTCACGGCACCGTGAAATACGGAGCTATGGGATAATGGAGGAGGATACGCTGGAACTGTTGATACGCCGTGCCCTTTCTTTTGCGGAAGAGAGCTGTAATTTTGTATTTCAGGGCGGCGAACCGACTCTTGCCGGATTGGGATTTTTCAGGAAAGCAATTGATCTCCAAAAAAAATACGGGGCCGGGATCCGGATAAGCAACAGCATACAGACAAACGCACTCGCAATAGACGATGATTGGGCGGAATTTCTGGCACAAAACCGATTTCTGACCGGAGTGTCACTTGACGGATCCCGAGATCTGCACGATCGATTCCGGATCGACCGGTCTGGCGCCGGTACCTATGACAGAGTACTCAAAAACATATCTCTGCTCGAGAAACACGGCGCGGAATTCAATATACTGTGCGTAGTTAATAAATACACTGCACAGCGCCCGGAAGAGGTGTACTCCTCGCTGAAGAAATACCGTTACATACAATTCATACCGATGATAGACGACTTTGAAGGCGGATGTGAGTTTTCCCTCACCACAGAGAATTACGCATATTTTCTGAAAAAGGTCTTCGACCTTTACGCGGCCGACTTCTTCTCAGGCAAATATGTGAGCATCCGAGATTTTGACGACTATATCTCCATACTCTGCGGAAGAGAGCCGTCCACATGCGCAATGACGGGCCACTGCGGCGGATATTTCACCGCTGAAGCCGACGGCAGCATATACCCCTGCGACTTCTATGTAACTGACGAATGGAGACTCGGTAATATAAAAGACAGCTCGTTTCATTCTCTGGCAAAATCCGAAAAAGCCAAAGAATTCATCTCCTCATCGTTTTGTACAGATGAGAAGTGCCGCGCCTGCCGGTGGCTCCCGCTCTGCCGCGGAGGATGCCGCAGACAAAGAGAACCGTTTCCCTCCTTGAACAGATTCTGCGGTGCATACTCCGAATTTTTCGAGCATTCCTATTTTACAATGTCCAGGATCGCACGCGAAGTGACGACTAGGCGCAGATAAAATAACCTCCCGCTCAAAAAGAGCGGGAGGTTATTTGTTATCTTGCCGTCACAGATAGAGCCGAGGCTTATCCGTACATGTTGTGCGCCTTCATATAAGAATAAAGCTTTTCTCCGTGCTGCTGCTCGTCCGACTGGATATTGTTGAGCCGCCTTCTGTTGTCATTGCTTGTAAATTCAAAGACGCAGGTATCGTAAAGAGCGGAAACATGCTTCTCGGTCGCAAGCATATCACTGCACAAAAAAGCGTCGTTTTCCGCGCTCTTTGCGCCGTCTGCACAGGTGTTCTGTACATTTATAGGCTCGCACGCCTCGCCGGACATATCGCAGAGAGCACGGTAATGCCCTTCTTCAACATCTCCGATCGCAGTGAAAAGCCCGGAGAGCTCACTGCATGACGCAGCGCAAGAGTATCTGCGATACTTTTCAACGCAGAGCTTTTCCTGGGACTTAAGATCTTTAAGAAGCGTTTTTTCCTTTTCGGTAAGGTTATTGTTCATAATACTCTCCTTTTTAATGGTTTCACGAGTATTATTTACCATGACGGGAAAAATATTCATTCATTCAAAAAATTGATCTGTCTCAGAAAAATATTCGGCCTATTCAGAATTCATGAAAATATGACCGTATATTTTTACGTATAAAACCGTCTGATTTTAGCGGTGGAGCGATCAGAGTTCCTCGTCCCTGTGCGTGCCGTAAGCGCAGGATATCGGGAGATTCCCGTTTCTGACTCTCAGCTCATCTATCATATTTTTCTCCTCGCGCGCATCCTTGAGAACTATCTCGTATTTGAGATCGAACATAGATCCGAGATTTGTCGTCCTCACCCTGTCGAGATGATAGCTAGAGGTATATTTCTCAAATATATCGTCGAACACGTCCGTATAATTAAGGCTCTCCGAGATAATTATGCGAAGGCTCCTGCTTTTTTTGCTCTCTGACCCGAATGCAGTCTTACCTATCACGAGCATTATCACGCACATGAAAACCGTCACTGCGATCGCAAACCAAACAACTCCGGTACCGCACATAAGACCTATTGTCATTGCAAAAAATACCGTGCATATCTCACGCGCTGTTCCCTGCATGGAACGGAATCTTACGAGCGCAAATGAGCCGGCCACCGCTATCGCCATGCCGAGACTGCCGCTGACGAGCAGGATGACAACGGAAACGAGAGGCGGGAGCATCACCAGAGTAGCGGCAAAACTTTTTGTATGCCTGCCGCTGAGCATATATGTAGCCGCCAGCACAAGTCCCAGCAGCAGTGCTACGCCTATCGCGATAGACGCAGTCAGAGCCGTAGCGTTATAGGAGACTGTATATATCCCTCCGGTGCCTGTACCGGTCACTCTTTCAAATATTGAATCCATCATACCGTTAAGACCTTTCCTGTGTGAAGTTTTATAAAATTTTCAGTATATATTCTTCCGTATTTCGAAAAAGTAGTCGGATACAGACCGTTCTTCTCAAGTATTCCGACCAGCCAGAAAGGCATTGCCCCGGAGAGCTTTATCTCCATAAGACGGTCGTCATTTTTCAGAAGCAGCTCGCCTTGATCGCCGGAACTTAGGTCAAAGTCATTAAATCGGTATTTTATCGCCTCATCGAATGTTACGCGCTGTTCCGGATCCTCATTTCCGAACATTGCGACTCGGTCATAGCACAGCACTACGCTCGGGGTAATCTTTCTCGTATTTATAAAATAAGCTATCTCGCGCATGATCTGCCCGTCCCGAGGCGGAACTCCGGTAGCCAGGAAAGAGAGCGCCTCTGAATATTTCATCATCTCGCGCCTTTTATATACGACTCCTTGGTATTTTTTCTTGAGTTCGAGAAAGACAGTACTGTCTCTTCCCGGTATACCGTATGAGCGAAGACGTATCTTCTCCTTATACACCGGTTTATCAAGAGACTCCCTGATTATATCGTAATTTTCCGTATCGTAGTAAATATTCATTATGGTGGAAAAACCGAACTTGTCCACGTGCATATACTCTGAGACGCCGCGGAAGACATCCTCAAATATATCGTTCTTTACAAGATATTTTATTTCCGACCTCTCAAATACATTTCCAGCCATACGCCACACTTCCCGGTTTCGCAAAAATCGCGCCGAACGCCGAAACATCTTTATCATTATATCTGTTTTGTCGGAAATTTTCAACATGCTTTTGTCCGTTTTTTCAAATTAAACAAATTATTATCGCATATTTCAATAATAAGTGTCTCCATTATTTGTGCATAATAGCATATTGATAAGAATGCGCGTGCATAGGCGATTTTATTTGCCTTTGCACGCGCGTTCCTATATATTAAAAATTGTTTATCCGAGCAGTAATTCCGACAGTTCTCGGACACTTCCGGCCACCGCAGTAAAACCCGCATCCAGGATCTCGTCGCGGCTGCCGTAACCGTACATAACCCCGATACTGTCAATACCTACATTTTTCGCTCCATCCGCGTCGTATTTCCTGTCGCCAACCAGCACGGCTCCGTTACGGATATCGAAAAAGGAGAGTGCATACGAGAGCACCTCTGTCTTTTTTTCTCTCCCTGCGGCGGCGTCTGCGCCGGACACGACATCAAAAAACCGGGCGATACCAAAGAGCTCAAGTATTTTCCGCGAAAATACTGTCGGCTTTGATGTGGCGAGAGCTATCCGTTTCCCCTTTTCCTTGAGTTTGGAAAGCAGCTCCGGGATGCCGTCATAGACCTTATTGTCACACCAGCCCTTGTCCTCGAAATATCTTCTGAACTCTATGAGGAATCTCTCTCCGGTCGCTCTGTCGACCTTATAGT
>CALWTR010000011.1 GCA_944384525.1 uncultured Clostridia bacterium | reverse complement strand
GGGGAAGATTTGGGGGAAGATTTGGGGGAAGATTTGGGGGAAGATTTGGGGGAAGATTTGGGGGAAGATTTGGGGGAAGATTTGGGGGAAGATTTGGGGGTAGAGCTGTATACATGTATTTGTGTATACCGTTAATTTAATATTGCTTTTATTTTAAATTTAGAGACGTTTTTTTCGGTTGGGAAAGGCTTGGGGGAAAAAGCAGGGAAAAAACCAGGGAAAAAACCAGAGAAAAACCCAGAGAAAAACCCAGGAGAACCCCAGGGACTGTATACATGTATTTATGTATACAGACAGCCTATATGGTGAATTATACTATTAAGTGCAACAGTAAAAGTGAAAGAGAAAGTTCATACAGAACTGTGGTAAAATAGAGTTGCCAAACACAAATTACCGAAAGGAGATCTGTATGAACTACCACCATTTTAGCATAGAAGAACGGTGTTGTCTACGGGAATATTACAAAAAAGGATATAGTTACAGAAAAATAGCAGAATTATTAGGACGAAATGTGAGCTCGGTATCAAGGGAACTTCGTAGGAATTGCACACACATGTACGATACGCCGAGATATTATCCGCACACAGCACAAAAGAAAAGTGATTTACGAAACAGTTATCGGCACCGCGGAATGTTCTGGGGACAGGAAGTATTAGATTACATAGACGAAAAGTTGTCCGAAACATGGTCGCCGGAAGAAATAGCCAATACGCCATGCGGCATGAAATTGCCGTCGTTTAAGACAATATACCGTTGGATTGATGAACGGTATTTGCGTTCCACTCTGAAGAATTTGCGCAGAAAAGGAAAAACGAGGAAACGACTGGGGAACAGCGGACGGTTCACAACAGGAAAAAGCATACGGAAAAGAGATAAAAGGGTGTACAAACGGCAAGAATTCGGGCATTGGGAAGCGGACACAGTAGTTTCAGGTCAAGGAAAAAGCAAAGTATGCTTTGCCACTTTGGCAGAAAGAATGACAAGATATTATATTGCCATTAAGATTCCCGACAGGAGAGGAGAAACAATGGCAAATGCAATTATTTCCGAACTGTCGAAACTTCCAAAGGATGCTGTGAAGACAATTACCTGTGACAGGGGAAGCGAGTTTGCCTGCTGGCGTGAAATAGAGAAAGCTCTGCAATGTAATATGTATTTTGCAGACCCTTACTGTGCGTGGCAGAAAGGAACAAATGAAAATTTAAACGGTCTCCTTCGGGAGTTTTACCCGAAAGGCAAAAACCTTTCACGCGTGAGCCCTGCCACATTAAAAAAGAACCTGGCGTTGATCAACGCCAGGCCAAAAAAGGTTTTACATTACCAAAAACCTCAAGATCTGTTTGAATTAAATCTTAATTTGTGTTGCACTTGACTTGACAATTCATCCTCAGTTTTTGTTGCTGTGCAGAGGCGCGGGTATCCTTCCGCCTCTTGCGATGAATGCCGAGGGGCTGTATTTGCTTATATGCATGATCGGAGCCCGGCCGAGCAGACCTCCGAATTCAGCGTACTCGCCCTCGGATTTGCCGTATACCGGAATGACGCGTACGGCGGTCGTTTTGGTGTTGACGACTCCTATCGCGATCTCGTCCGCTATCAGTGCGGAGATAACGTCCTCGTGCGTATCGCCGGGGATAGCGATCATATCGAGGCCGACGGAGCAGACTGCGGTCATCGCCTCCAGTTTTTCCAGGGTGAGCGCGCCCTTTTCCGCGCCGTTTATCATTCCGGCGTCCTCGGATACCGGGATGAACGCGCCTGAGAGCCCTCCTACGTGACCTGATGCCATTATGCCGCCCTTTTTGACCGCGTCGTTGAGCAGGGCAAGGGTCGCCGTAGTGCCGCATGCTCCGACGCACTCAAGGCCTATCTCCTCGAGTATGTGCGCTACGCTGTCTCCGACGACCGGGGTAGGTGCGAGAGAGAGATCCACGATCCCGCTTGAAACTCCGAGACGGCGGCTCGCCTCTGCGGCGACGAGCTGACCGACTCTGGTTATCTTGAAAGCGGTCTGCTTTATGCACTCCGCGACCTCGGTGAGGTCTCCCTTGACGTTTTCGAGCGCGCGTTTGACGACGCCGGGGCCGGATACTCCGACGTTGATGACTGCGTCATCCTCGCCCGGGCCTAGGAACGCGCCTGTCATGAAGGGGTTGTCCTCTACCGCATTCGCGAACACGACGAATTTGGCGCAGGCGAGGCTGTCCTGATCCTTGGTGAGGCGGGCGCACTCCTTGACTATACGGCCCATCATGCGCACCGCGTCCATGTTTATACCCGCCTTGGATGTCGCCACATTGACGGAGGAGCATATCTTCTTTGTAGTAGAGAGCGCCTCTGGTATCGAATTTATGAATTCGCGCTCATAGGGGGTCATAGCCTTGTGGACGAGCGCGCTGTATCCGCCGAGGAAGTCTATGCCTATCTCGTCCGCCGCGCGGTCGAGGGTACGGATGACCTCCATATGACCGCCGCTTGCGGCGGTGATGAGGCTGATCGGAGTTACCGAGATACGCTTGTTGACGATCGGAACGCCTATCTCGTTCGAGATATCGTTGCCGATCCTGACGATGTTCTCCGCCTTCCTCATTATTTTGTCGTATATCTTGTCGCAGAGCCTGCGCCGGTCGTCCGTGATACAGTCAAAAAGGGAAATGCCCATAGTTATCGTGCGGACGTCCAGGTGCTGGTGCGACACCATGTCTATCGTTTCAAGTATTTCTCTGTCGGTGTACATATTCTCCTCACAGCTTCCTTGTATTTGTAGCTATCTGATGCATACTGTCGAATATGCTCTGGAGCTGGATGTGTATTTCAAGGCCCATCTCCTGCCCGAGCTTTGAGAGCTCCTCAGAGATGCCGGAGAATTTGAGCTTGCACTCGCTGCAGTCGACCGCCATTATCATGGTGAAGTAATCCTGCATGATAGTCTGAGAGATATTTTCTATATTGATGTCCATTTCATAGAGCTTGGTGCTCACCTTGGCGATTATGCCGCGGGTGTCCTTTCCTATAACGGAAACGATTGCCTTCATAGATGCCCCTCCGTATCGAATGTGATTATACTTTAATATGATAACACAAACGCCGGCCGAAAACAAGCGGTTATGTCAAAAAGACGAAAAAAAGCGGCGATAAATGAAAAAAGCGGCGATGAGGAAAAGAAAAAGGCGGGCGATATCGCCCGCCTCTCGGATAGATCCGGAATTATTTTTTCTTTGTAAGCGTTACATTGTCGATAGTTATCGTGTCTCCGTCCTTGGAGAAGCTGTAGGTCTTTGTCGTGCTGATCGAACCTATTTTGTAAGTTATCTTGATGTTCTCCCCGTCTATCTCATAGGTAGCTCCGGAAAGAGTGATAGCAAGAAAAGTACCTTCTACGTTGCCGTCTTTGTCAAACGTGAGCGAGTAGGTGTCGTTCTCGCTTGCGTACGTTCCGTTGAGAGTGGAGGCGCAGGAGGTCAGAAGTGAGAGCGCCATAACGGCGATAAGAAACAAAGACAATATTTTTGATGCGGTTTTCATTTGAGTAACTCTCCTTTACAAGTTGTTGTCTCTATCCATATTATATCCGCAGCAGTTACAAAAGTCAATAGATGAAGAAAATATTAATTTTTATCCTGAACTTTGAGATCCAGTACCGTGAGGAGCTGTGAGAGCTCGGATATCTCGTAGTCCGCGCCGGAGCCGGTCATTTTGCTACGTGAAAAGAGGCAGGTCGCGAGCCCGGCGGCGCGTCCGCCGCGGATATCGGTGGAGACAGAGTCTCCGATTATGAGTGTTTCGCTCGGTGAGAAATCCGGTATATGCTCCGCAACGAAACGGAAGAATTCAGGAGAGGGTTTTTGATAGCCGATCTCCTCCGAGGTGAATACGCGGATGAAGTAAGGAGCGAGGCCCGACTCCTCCAGCCTCTTTGCCTGGGTCGAGTGGAGCCCGTTCGTGACCGCGTAAATACGCCGTCCGGTCGCTTTGAGCGTACTGAGGAGCTCGAGCGCGCCGGGGATCAGTTCGTGCCCCTCTCCGAGCAGGACGCGGTATTCCCGCTCCCATTCGGCTCCGTCTGCCTCATATCCGAGCGCAGAGGCGGTGTCCGCAAAACGGGAGTCAAGTATCTCTCGCAGGGTCGCCTTGCCGTCCTCATATTTTTTCCAGAGCGCGCCGTTTATAGCGTGATATGTCTGCCTTACCTCATCGGTGAGCTCGATCCCATGCGCGGGAAATATCCTGGACAGCGCCGCGGCCTCGTTCGCGCGGAAGTCCAGCAGGGTGTCGTCTATATCGAAAAGCAGGGTAGGGTATTTCATCCGCCTGTCCCCATAATCCCGTCTCAGTCCTTGCTCGCCATCTTTATGACGTCCGAGGCCTTGCCGATGACGATTATATGGTCGCCCGCGGAGAAAGTGTAATCCGCGCCGGGTGCGGCGTCAAGGATGTTGTCCTTTTTGACCGCGATTATATTTATAAGGTATTTTCTGCGGACACCGAGATCTGCGATCGTCTTTCCTATCCAGGAGGGATTTACCGCTATCTCGTATATAGCGTACTCCGGAGTGAGCTCTATGAAGTCAAAGACGTTATCCGAGTTATATTTTACCGCGATTTTCTCTACGATGTCCAGGTCGGGATACACCACTTCGTCTGCTCCTATCGTCTTGAGCAGCTCCGCCTGTATGTCGTGGTCCGCCTTGGCGACAACGTGCCGCGCACCGAGTTTTTTGAGCAGAGCGGTTATGACGAGCGAGGACTGAAAGTTTTCCCCGATAGCGACGAAACAAATATCAAAATTGTTTATCCCGAGCGAGCGGAGCACGGTCTCGTCCGTGCAGTCTCCTATATGCGAGTCCTTGAATATCGGGACGAGCCGCTCGACGACCTCTTCGTTCGCGTCTGCGATCATTACGTCGTTCCCGAACTCCTGCATGCGCTCTGCGAGATGCCGTCCGAATTTTCCCATTCCGATCACAAGTATAGATTTCATCAGTAAAAACTCCTTGTTTTTGCCGCTTGCGGCGGCCTTTAAAATATGATTTTTTATATACAAATATTTACATATATCGACAAACGGATATTTGCATACTATAATTTACAAAGATATCGGGTCATCCTACAAGGATATTCTCGGTAGGACGCTCCGTTGCCGGCGCCCGCAGCCGCTCTCCGACTATGAGCATCAGAGAGAGCCCTCCGATACGTCCGGCGTACATCAGCAGTATGAGGACAAGTTGTGAGAGCCAGCAAAGATCCGGCGTTATCCCCATTGTCAGACCGACTGTACCCAGTGCGGAGCATACTTCAAACAGTACTTCTCTGAGCGAATAGGGTTCGAGCGCGCAGATGAGCAGTACCGCGAGCACGGTCGCGGCGATGTATACGGAAGTTATAGCGGTCGCGCGTTTGACGGTGTTGTCGTCTATCCTGCGCTTGAATACCGTTATGCTGGTACGTTTCGAGGAAAAAGCAATGACGCTGAGAACAAGCACAGCGAAGGTCGTGGATTTTATACCTCCTGCGGTGGATCCGGGGCTGCCGCCTATCAGCATGTATACAGACGTCAGGAAAGCGCCGCTCTCTGACATGGCAGTGAGATCGACCGTGTTGAAACCGGCCGTCCTCGGGGTTATCGCGAGGAAGAGAGAGGCAAGGGCGCGCGCGCCGGGCGAGAGCTCGGAGAGCGAGTGGCTCCTCTCGAGAAAATAGAAGAAGAACCAGCCGGCGAGAGTGAGCGACAGAGTCGTCACTATGACTATTTTTGAGTGCAGTTCCAGACTGCGGAAACGAAATCGCTTTCTGACCAGATCCGCCATAACGATGAAGCCGAGACCTCCGACTGTTATGAGGCCGCCTATCGTCAGAGTGACGAGAGGATCTGCCGCGTAGGCGGTCAGAGAGGCGAACGCCCCGTGAACTCCCATGAGATCAAAGCCCGCGTTGCAGAAGGCGGAGACGGAATGAAAGATCGAGCTCCATATCCCTGCCTTGACTCCGAACTCCGGGATGAATCTCACAGAGAGCAGGACGGCACCGAGAAATTCAAAGAAAAACGTATAGATCAGTATTTTGCGTATTAGCTTTATCATCCCGCCGAGCTGGAGCGCGCCGGTCGATTGCATGAGCAGAGAGCGCTCGTGAAGGCTGAGCTTTTTTTTCATTACGATAAAGAACGCGCTGATGACCGTCATGAAACCGAGCCCGCCTATCTGGATCATTATAAGGATAACTATCTGACCGAAAAATGACCAGTAGAGATAGGTGTCAAAGACCACGAGACCGGTGACGCAGGTGGCGCTCGTTGCGGTGAACAGTGCCGGGAAAAACGGCGTCCATTCTCCGCTCGCGCTAGAGACGGGCAGGGTGAGCAGGAACGCTCCGGCAAGGATCACGAGAAGAAAGCTAAGGGCGATCACCTGAGTGTGCGTGAGAAGAGACCGCCTCTTCTTCATTATGTCCAAAATCAAATTCCTCCGTTGAAATTAGGGCCGACTCAAAGCGCGCAGTTACAGGTGCCTTGAGCGGACATTGCTATTATAACATCGCAGCGCGCCGTTGTCAATATGCCCACGCTCCCAAAAAAGAGGTCCCGCCGTAGCGGGACCGCAGAAAAAAGCTGCTTTTTATATGGAAAACCCCTGTTTGACCGTATTCCGGCATTCAAATATATATAAATGCGTTTAAAATTTAACTTAAATTTTACAGTAAAATAACATGGAACGCTCCGCGTTTTCTTTGCTTTTTCAGTTTTTGCTCTGTGCTGCTTCCTCGTTATACCGCAGATGAAAGATATACAGTAAACACAGAAAAGTACCGGAAACACAAAAATACCGAAGGTACCGAAAATACCGAAAAATCAAATAGACCGGCGGCTGTAGGTACCCGTCTTTGCGGCGGATATGTCGCCGTCATCGTACTCCGCTCAGCCGTTTTCGGAGCACCGTTTCACTCCCGGCCCAGCATCGCCCGGGCAAATTCCAGGTTCTTTCGTATCCTCTCGTCGTCAGGTGAGAAGGAGAGCGCCTTTTCCGCATTTTCCGCGGAAGCGCGGTAATCCCCGGTCATATAATAGGCAACGCTCATCACGTCGAAAGGCAGAGGCCCCCAGGGCTCCGTCTCACTTATATATGTTTCCGGCCGTTCGGTTATCTGCATCATGCGCTCAAATGCGAAAAGTGTGCCGTGCCAGTCTTTTTTGCGGTACAAAAACATCGCGTAGTCATACCATACCTCTCTGAGGTACGGCGCCTCCGCTATCGAGAGCAGGTGATACTTTTCGCATTCCGGCTCATTGCCGAGACGGGCGTAGCATCTCGCTATGTATCGCATTGAAGAGGCTCTCTCGTCTTTCCAGACGGCCGTCGGCAGAGCAAGATGGCGGAGCAGTGTCTCGATGCTTTTGTCCCACATCCCGCGGAACATGTACTCCCGGCCGAGGTAATGCATATTCCGGTCGTTCAGCGGGTCCTCTCTTACTGCGAGTTCCAGCAGGGGCAGGTACTGTGCCCTGGATTTTTCCGGGTCGGAGAGATGATCGAGCTGCATGCCGTCTCCTTTTGCGAATATTTCGTTGCCCTCGGTGCGCACAAGAACTTCATGCACAGGATTTTTCCATGCGTAGCCGTGCCGGATGTGTATATTGTCCCGCATGAAAACGTATCCCTCCCTGCCGTCCGGAGTAAAATTCCAGGTGTAGCGGTAGCGCACGCGGGTAACTCCCGGGAACAGGCATTTCTCGAGCGCCGCTCTCCAGCCCGGGCGGAACACCTCGTCAAGGTCGGTGCTGACGCATAAGTCCGCGTCTTCCGGAACGAGTGAGAGAGCATGGTTCCTTGCAGTATCGAAACGCCAGGGCTCTATGCGTTCGGTCACAACGTATGCTCCTCCGTCGCGCAGTATCCTTACGGTGTCGTCCTCCGATCCGGTGTCAAGGACAAATATCCCGTCTGCCTCTGACATAGATGCCAGCCATCTCCGCGCGAATTTCTCCTCGTTTTTTGCAATGGCGTAAACATATATTTTCATTTTTCCCTGCTTCTCCTTATGACCGGCGCATCCGTTCGATTATATCCGCAGGGCGCCGATATGTATGTAGATCATTTAAAGATATTTATGTATATATGTATGGATGATAAAAAACCAAAGATAGGTCGCATACCTCTGATCGGCTGCGGATATGAGAAATTGCCGTATCTTGAGTATGCGGCGGAGACAAACGTCTCCGCCGCTCCCTCACATGATCGGTCATTCTCCGATCCTGACAAGGTTTATGGTCCCGTAATAGGATTTTCCGTCAGAGCAGTTAGCGCATTGTACGCTGACCATCTGGGAACTCCTGTTGACAAGATAAAGCTCATCTCCGTCGTTAAGGAACAGTATCCCGGTACCGCAAAGATTTGCTTTTCTGCCGATAAGGCCGGTATTGTCCGCCGAAGATACAGCGAGGACCTCGCCGCGCTGGTTCTCGAGCGTAACTACGAACTCATTAGTGCACATACCGGAGTCTGCCTTCTGGAGCATGACGTTCCAGTTCGCGGCGTAGATGCCGGATCTCTTGACCCTCATTCCTCCGTTGTACTCCTCAATGGGTCCGGTCCCCCTCAGGTTGGCCAGGGAGATCCTGCTGCCGTCCGTGACTGCGCTTCTCTGCATATTGTTGGACACATCTGCGAGAGTCGCCGCGGTCAGCGCCTGAACGCCTGCAGGTCCTGTGGGTCCTGTCGGTCCGGTAGGTCCTGTCGGTCCTTCAGCTCCGGTAGCGCCTGCCGCGCCGGTGTCGCCCTGCGGACCTGTCGGCCCTGTGGGTCCTGTCGGTCCCTCGGCTCCGGTAGCGCCTTGGAGCCCCTGAGCGCCGGTGTCGCCTTGAGGTCCTGTAGGTCCCGTGGGTCCGGTAGGTCCTGTCGGGCCGGTAGCTCCGGTAGCGCCTGCCGCTCCGGTATCGCCCTGAGGTCCTGTCGGCCCTGTCGGTCCGGTAGGCCCGGTAGCTCCGGTAGCGCCTGCCGTTCCAGTGTTGCCCTGAGGTCCGGTGGGTCCTGTCGGTCCGGTCGGGCCGGTGGGACCTGTAGAGCCGTTTATTTATGTACAACATTAGCTTTTGTTTTGCAGTGAACAGCAAGCCGGTTATATCGCCTTGCTCTCGATCACCGTAAGTACATTGTGGTTGTTTTCGATGTGATCAATAAATTGCCGGTACTCGTCGGCAAAATTGAAATCAACCGTGATTTCTCCGTTCTCATGTACCCAAACCGCTTTTATGAGTTCTACTATGATCCCCCGGTTTAGGCTCTGAATGTTTTTGTATTTCAGAAAGGAGGTCAAATACGGGTCGCCGTCTCCGATACCGTCAGCCGTATTTTGCATTTCCTCTTTCATATAAGAGATGTTCGCTTCAAGCTGCTGTACCTGTTCTGCGATCTTGCCTTTCAAACGGCGGTATTCTTCCTGGGTTATTTCGCCGTTTTTCCAATCGAGGTACAAGCTGTCGGAAGCGTCATTGTACTGTTCCAGCTGCTTTTCTGCCTGTTTCAATGAACAGGATAACCGTTTGCTCTCCCTGTTGATAACAGGCGCGTTGCTGATACGCTCGATTTCCTCCGCAAGCTGATCCACAAGGGAAATTTGCATTTGCAAGGCTGCCAAAACCGCATTTTCCAATTTGTCTTGCCGGATCGAGTGTTTGCTGCAGATTTTTTTATCTGTGTAACTGCCGCAGGAATAGTAGGTTATGTTGCGGGCGGTTTTTCGCCGCATGGCTTTTTGACAGTCTGCACAACGGACGAAACCGGACATTAAATAGACTTCCTGTTTGCCCGGAGCTGTTCTCGTGTCCCGCTTAGGCAGGGCCTGCGCTTTCTCAAATGTCTCTCTGTCCATTATCGCCTGGTGTGTGCCCGGGACGATGAACCATTCCTCTTCCGGAACGCTGATCTGCTTGTGTACTTTGTAGCTGATAACGCGGTGTCTGCCCTGTACCATCACACCCGTATAGATTTCGTTCTGCAATATC
>CALWTR010000010.1 GCA_944384525.1 uncultured Clostridia bacterium | reverse complement strand
ATAATGTTCGAGATATCCTTGCAAGACTTAAGGCTGAATACGGTATAAATAAAAACGAGAACGACAGCGGCATTTCCGCCAGCACCGCCTCTGCAAAGTCGGGATCGGACGGCGGTGCCGGGGCAGGTGATATGGCTCGCAAAAACGATACTCACATGATGTCGCCCGCTCCCCAGAGCGAAAAAAGGACGCCGGAGATCCACGCTCCGGCGAGAAGTCCGGAGAAGGCGCCGGAGGCAAAGCGCACGGAGGTTCCTGCTTCCGAGCACAAAGCTACGCCGGAGACTCACGCTACGGTAAAAAGCCCGGAGAAGGCGCCGGTGGCAAAGCGCACGGAGGTTCCTGCTCCCGAGCACAAAGCTACGCCGGAGACTCACGCTCCGGCAAAAAGCCCGGAGAAGGCGCCGGATGTAAATGTGTCGGCTGAGCAGAATACGGTCAAGCCCAGGGATAATCAGTCCGCGAAGAGCAGACCGGAAGCTGTAAAGGCCGATCCGGGACCGTCTGCGGACTACATAAACGAAAAATTTGAAAAAATGATAAAGTCGCTCAATCTTAAGCTCGACGATCTCAGCGGGCTTTTCCCGGACGATGCTGACGATAAAGACTCCTTTAAAGTGGCTTATTTCCCGACTTTTACAGGAGCGGCAGATGAGCTCATGATGCAGGATGAGAGCCTGGCGCGCAATGCGGACAAAGAAAAAGAGGAGCCTGATAAAGAGCCGGTTAAACAGGAGCATGCCGAAGAAGGACAAGCCGAAAAAGAGCAAGTCGAAAAGGAGCAAGTCGAAAAGGAGCAAGTCGAAAAGGCGCAGGACCGTACAGCATCTACCGTGAGTGCTCCGTTCAATCCGCAGATATCCAGAGAGCACTCCTCTATTGCCGCTCGCGGCATGAAAAAAGAGGATCACGAAACGTCGGACAGTGCGCGTAACGGAGATTTTTACGAGGAGACCATCCCGGATGAATTCGGCGTAGGAGAGGTGCCTTCCAAGCGGCCGGACGGCGAGACAATAGTCATAAAGAAGAGCAGGATACGTTCTTTTAAAGACAGCACGTCGCCGTTTGTTGCGGGAAACAGAAAATACGAGGTAAAAGAGCAGGACGACGCACCGGTCGATCTGAGTGATGCCAAAAAGCATGAGGAGCCCAATGAGGGTAGCAAGAAATTAACGGCAGAGTATGCCGATGATTATTACGGAAATAAAAATAAAGCATCGGCTGATATTGCGGAAAATGAAGAGGCGGAAAAAACAATAAATACGAATGAGGTCTCAGACGGCCATTCGGCCGGTGCAGAAGCCGATATACAAGCACAGCCGAAAACAGTTTATTATGACATACCGGATCCGGAAGAGCCTTCAATAAAGGAAGAACGTGAACATAGATTTCAGGACGACTATGACTTTGAAAAATCACAATCATATGGCAAACAAAAGCGGTCCGCCGCGCGCCGTGAGGAGCGCAGAAAGAGCGAATTCGTTGTCTACGCTCAGAAGGACTCTTTCATATCAAAGCTTTACGACAAGCTGCTTTCCGTAAAACTCAGACTGATATTCTCATCGGTATTTTTCGCGCTTTTGCTGCTCTATGAGAATCTGCAGATATTCGGTGTGGATATAGTTGCATTCCTTCGCCTCGATCGTGTCTACGGCGGCGAAGTGCTCATGGACACGCAGTTCATCGTTGCAATGTTTCTTATTGCAATACCCGAGACTGTCAACGCGTTCGGATACCTGTCGCGCGGCAGGGTAACTCTGGAACTTCTCGTTCCTCTGTCAGCAGTGTATTCGATCGCTTATAATGTATTCGCATATTTTTCAGATGCGGAGATGCCTCTTCTGGCTCTTCCCGCAGCTTTCGTCTTCCTCTGCGCCGTTATAGCAACATACATGGATCAGAAAAGCAAGATCGCTGCGTTTGAGCTCGTCAGCAGAGAAGGGGAAAAACTGGCGCTTGAAAAGATCAGGACCAAAAATACAGAGAGAGAGAAGTTGGCGCTTGACGGTGCCGTAGATGAATTCTCTTCCTCTATCGCATGTGACAGAAGGACCGGTTTTATAGATAATTTCTTTGCGAGATGGAGAAAGAACGCTGAGGATCACAGGGGCAACGCATATTTTATAGCCGGAGTAATAATCGTCAGCGTTATAGCTGCGCTTGCCGCATCTCTTACGGAGAACGGGCTCGTCGGAGCGGTCAGCGCAATGTATGTGAGCTTTGTAATGCTTTGTCCTGCGCTGTTCGTGGTTTGTCACAAGATCACTCATTTCTTTGCTGTCAAAAGCGGAGCACGCACAGGCTCCATCGCTGTAGGCGAAAAAGCTTTGCTCGATTATTCGTCGGCAGATGTAATGACCTTTGAGGACACGGAGGTCATCGGACAAAATGACGTCAAGATGAAACGAATAATGCTTTACGGCGCCGGTGCACGCCTTGATAAGGCTCTTTATTATCTTTCTGCTGTGTTTGGCGAGACTGGCGGGCCGCTTTCCTCCGTATTCAAGCGGGCTTTCAAGGACGTCTCCATTTCTCCGTCTGTCGATATGCTGTCGGTGGGAGAATACGGCTTTGATGCTAAGGTCGACGGTATGAAGATATATGTCGGCACACTCAGTTATATGCATCTCAAAGGCGTCATGATACCTGAGGATGACTATGTCCCGGAGCCTGCAGACAGGGATCGGACCGGATTCCTGTTTTTGGCGGAGAATGGTGTTTTGTATGCAAAAGTTTGCATAAAATATTCTCTTAACAAGGAGTTTGTAAAGGTCCTCAAAGCTTTCGGCGAGAACGGGATAGTTGCTTTGGTCAAGACCTTCGACCCCAACATAACGGATGTTCTCTTCGCCTCGCTCTGCGGAAGCAGAAATGCAGTAAGAGTTCTGAGAAAAACCGGCAGGGACATGTACCGAGATAACTATAAAGCGTCTCTTAATTCCGGATTTTTCAGCAGCAGCGGAAAGATCGCCCTTGCAAAGGGCCTCGTTTCATCAAAGAAATACAGAAGGTTTTACAATATATTCAGGACTGTTCTGCTTTGGGTCGGAGCGATTTGTTCGGTCGCAGCTGTTTTGGCCTCTGTTTTCGGAGTCATTTTCAAACTGTATTCACTTGCGTATTTTGCATGGGAGCTTGTTACCGTATCCGTGTTTGCAATAGCTGCACGCGGAAAAATAGGTCCCGAAAGATCGGAGGAAGAAAAGTAATATATGCCCAATCCTAATATTTCGTCAGTCCTTAAATCGGTGACCAAGCCCGGCAGGTATGTCGGCGGAGAATTTAATCGCGTATTAAAAGATAAAAACAAGGTAAAGTTGAGATTCGCCTTTTGCTTCCCGGATACATATGAGATAGGCATGTCCAACCTAGGCGTCAGGATCCTTTACGATGTACTGAATAAGGATCCGGAGATATGGTGTGAGCGCGCATACGCTCCGTGGGTCGACATGAAAAGGGAAATGGACAAGTACGGTTTGCCTTTGAGGTGTCATGAGAGCGGCGACCCGCTGTCGGATTTCGATATAATAGGCTTTACGCTCCAGTATGAGCTTTGTTATACGACAGCTCTTCAGATGATCAAGTCGGCTGGGATACCGCTTTTGTCTAAAGACAGGACGGACGATATGCCTATAATAATAGGAGGGGGTCCGTGCGCTTATAATGCTGAGCCTCTTGCGGATTTCTTTGACCTCTTCAGTATCGGTGAGGGGGAGGAAAATCTGCTGGAGATATCGCATCTGCTCATTGATATGAAGCAGAGCGGAAAATATACCCGAAAGGACTTCCTACATGAAGCGGCAAAAATAGAGGGAGTATATGTTCCGTCACTCTACGAGGTGTCGTATAACGATGACGGGACGATACGTGCCTATACACCGATATATGAAGATATCCCGACCAGGGTCAGAAAACGTATAATCGCAGACATGGATGCCGCGCCTTACCCGGAAAAATTTGTCATGCCGTATATAGAGACCGTCCACGACAGGATAGTTCTAGAGGTTTACCGCGGTTGTATACGCGGCTGCCGGTTCTGTCAAGCCGGAATGGTTTACAGACCTATAAGGGAAAAGTCGCCGGAAGTTTTGTGCAGAGAGGCCAAATGCCTTTATGAAAATACCGGATATGACGAGATATCTCTGATATCGCTGTCGATAAGCGATTATTCGCGGCTGTCTGAACTTACGGATTCTCTGATAAAATGGACTGATGACAAGCATGTCAGCCTCTCGCTCCCATCTTTGCGTATCGACAGCTTCTCCGAAGAGCTGATGCATAAAATATCCTCTGTGCGTCTCGGCGGAATAACTTTCGCTCCGGAGGCTGGTACCCAAAGACTCCGCGACGTCATAAATAAAAACGTTACGGAAGATGATCTGATGAGAGCTGTCGGCATAGCTTTCAGAAACGGCAAAAACAGCGTTAAGCTGTATTTCATGAACGGTCTTCCGACAGAAACGGATGAAGATATAGCCGGCATAGCAGATCTGGCGTATAAAGTGGTCGGAGAATATTATAAGACTCCGAAGGAGAGCCGGGGAAGAGGAGTATCCGTCACCGTCAGCGTATCCTGCTTTATACCCAAGCCGTTTACTCCGTTCCAGTGGGAGCGTCAGGACAGCCTTGAGCGCCTTGTAGAAAAGCAGAAACTCCTCAGAGATAAGATAAAAGATAAAAAAATAACTTACAATTGGCACGAGGCAAAAGTATCTCAGATAGAGGCTGTTTTTGCCAGGGGAGACAGGAGACTCGCACCCGCACTTTTGACGGCTGTTGAGCGGGGAGTCATGTTCGACGCTTGGGACGAATGCTTTGATTATGACGGTTGGCTGGATATCTTTAAAAAATGCGGCATCGATATAGGTTACTATACCACCCGCGGATTCGGTATTGACGAGACACTTCCGTGGGATATAATCGACTGCGGCGTTACAAAGGAGTATTTGAAGAGGGAGCGCGCCCGTGCTTATGAGGGCGTCACGACTCCGTCCTGCGCTGAGCACTGTAACGGATGCGGCGCAAATAAACTCGGGGGAGTTAATAAATGGTGCAGATAGTCGACAGAATACCGGATACTATCCGAGTTGCCTTTGAAAAGACAGGCGATCTTCAGTATATATCCCATCTTGACCTTGTGAGAACAATGAATAAGATACTGGTCAGGGCGGGGGTCCCGCTGAAATATTCAGAGGGGTTCAACCCTAAGCCGAAAATGGTATTTGCTTCACCCTTATCCATTGGGGTAGAGAGCATTTGCGAGCTTATGGACGTAAAGATCGCAGGAGAGGTAGATCTGCAGAAGATAAAGGCGTCCCTTGAGAGGAATGTGTCGGACGGGATGAAAATAAATGACGTTTATATTCCCTCATCAAAGTTCTCCGATATAAAATATATGTCGTATCTGATCGAGTTGACGACGCATGACCCGGATCGTTCCGCAAAGCAGATCTCAGAACTGTTTTCAAGACCGTCTGTCGAGGTAATAAAACGTACTAAAAACGGAGATGCCCCCTATAATGTAAAGAATTCTTTGTATAAATATACCGTTAGCGTGGAAAATGGGGTCATAAAAATAGAGATGATGCTTTTTTCTGATACTTCTTCTTTTTTGAATCCAGAGTATATAATAAAAGCTATTCGTGAGAATACAGACGCCCTGTCCCCGGATTCGCCTTTGACAGAGTATTACAGTATTATGAGGACCGGAATGTATAGGTCTGATCTTACGGTTTTCCGCTGATCAAAGTATGCTGTCTAGATTCATGTCGCAGAGTCGTTCCAGATGGGCAAGCGCGTCCTTTAAAAGGTCCAGGTTGATCTTGTAGTCGTTTTCTTCCGATATCTGCGCAGCGCTGACAAGCTGGCAAAAATAAGTCTCTATATTCGTCAGATCTTCATGGCTTACGGTAAGGCTGATATATTTTTCTTTTTCTTTGAACTCTTCATATATTTCCGATACATCTTCGTACAGTGTCTCATCTCCCACAGTTTCCGGCAGCTCGTTAAGCCTGGATGATGTATTATCGATATGATTCGATATCACGGATGAATTTATGAATATGAACGAAGTAACGGCCGCGAGGAGCGTATACGCAAATATAACAGATTTCATTGTTAACTCTCCTTGTTTCATAGTTTCATAATGAGTAATTAGATCATTACGAGGCATTGAACGGCGTGATCTTTCGCTGTTTATTATTCTTTTTCTTTGAGGATTAGCTCGGTTTCGCCTGCATCGTTGACTGCAAAAAGGAAAACCTCGCTCACGTCGCAGTTCTTTGCGGTCATCTGATTTCGTACCCATGTTTTATCAAGACCGGTATGGCCGAGCGCCGCCTCATCTATTTTTCCGTCTATTATTATCGGGTGGGATATTCCTTTATCCTGCCCGCTGTTTTTTTTGCCCTGATCCTGCTTTTCAATAAGGGATATGCGACCGTTCGGCTCAAGTATCGCATAATAAAGCTCGCCTATCCCACCATAGCCTTGATTCCTTATTTCTGAGAAAAATTCACGTACGGAAATGCGGTTTTCCTTGAGGACCTTTTGAAAAAAATGACCTCGGTAAATTATATAGTCTGATTTTCCCTCGAACAGCTTTTCGATCGGTCGGAATTTATTCTTAAGATGAGACAGTATTATTTCTACTGACATTATGAAAATTATAGGTATTACTGCATTCAGAAGAGGGATATCAGGGTCGTCTATCGGAAATGCTGCTATCTCTGATATGAGGAATGTACATATAAGCTCACTTACCTCAAGCTCGCTCACCTGCCTTTTGCCGGTCAGCCGGAAGGTCAGGGATAGGGTTATATATATTATGATAGTTCTTATAAAAATCGATGCCATAGCGTATCTCCCGGATCAAAATTCAGTTTCGCCCTGCTATTGTATTATGATGTATAAAAATCCTTAAAATATAACATTGTTGTAAAATCTAAGAAAAAATCAAAAAATCTTAAAAAAACGCAATAAAGCACTTGACAATGAAGGAATAGAGTGATATAATAGAAAAGTCGCAGGCGAGAGAAAAAGCCGGCGGCGAAAAGTATGCTCATTGAAAATTGAACAACAAGAGAAGTAC
>CALWTR010000009.1 GCA_944384525.1 uncultured Clostridia bacterium | reverse complement strand
TTGTGGTGGGCGTGGCGATGTTTTCCGCCTCCCCCGCCCCGCCCTTGCCCCCGTTGGTGGGTTCCTTTTAGTCCCTGTTCCCGATGTCGCCCGCCGCGCGCTTGATGGAGCGCTCGATATTGTCGTTGGGCATATTCGCCGCCTTCGCCTTGGCGATGACGTCCGCGAGTTTGGGTGTTGAGGTCGGTAGTTATCTCCGCTCCGCAGCTCGGACATACACACTCGTTCATCTCGTCGCAGAATTCCTTGTCGGCTTTATCCTTGCTCTTTGCCTTTTCCTCTGCTGATTCATTTTTAAGATCACTTTCAAGGAAAGTAGAAAGACAGAATTCGCATTCGAAATTCTGGTTTTCTGCGTTGAATTTCAGCCCGGCTCCGCAGTTAGGGCATTGATATATCAGCGTGTCCGCCATATCGTTTATCCGCGCTTTCTTCCGCACTCACGGCAGAATTTTCCGGTATTTTCCGTACCGCAGTCGGGGCATTTCCAGGTATTGCTCTCCGGTTTCGGCTTTCCGCAGTTAGTGCAGAACTTGCCGGTATTTGCCGTTCCGCATTCACATACCCATTCCTTTGATTTAGGCTTCGGCTTTCCGCATTCGGAGCAGAATTTTCCGGTGTTTTCCGCACCGCATTCACATTTCCAGACTTTTTTGGCTGTGGCTTTTTTCTCTTCTTCCTCGCGTTTTGCGCGATCCTGTTTCATCTGCTCGCGGTTGGTCTCGGATGCGGTCTGCATGAATCCGCCGCCTGCGTTCATTCCCATACCCATACCGAAGAAAGCCTGCGCACTTCCGCCGCTGTTGTTTCCTGCGGACTCAAATCCGCGTGCCATTGCACCCTGGACATAACCCTCTCTGACTCCTGCGTCACCGAGCATGGCGCCCTGGTTCCTCATATTTATGAGCTTCTTGGACTCATCGTCGTAGGAGATACTTGCGATACCGACTGACTGAATTTCAAATCCGCGCATGGAATTCCATGATTCATCGAGCCCGGTCGCCATATATTTCGATAGCTCGCCGGAATGCGAGGTAACGTGCGATATTCTGATGTTCTCCGCTGACATGCGGTTTATGGCTGCTTGAAAAGCCTCCAGAAATTCTGACAGGTACTGTTCGTTTATATCCTTGATATCGACGCGGTCGGCGTTTTTCGGTATTGCCTCCGCATAGAATTTTATCGGATTGGTTACCTTTATGGAATATGTGCCATGCGCTCTGAGGAAAAGCTCTGAGTTATAGAAATTGTCAAAATAATTGACGGGGGAGGGGGTACCGAACTTTATCCCCTTTATTTCCTGCATATTTATAAAGTAAACTTTCTGAGAGTAAGACGGTGTTCCTCCGAACTTTATGCGCCTGAATGCATCCAGGAGAGATTCTCCGAACTGACCGTTGAAAAGCGAGGGCGCGGAGGAATTGTCTACCTTATAGTAACCCTCTTCGGCAGTGTAATCAACGATCTTTCCTCCGTCAACGAGGAGCATGAACTGGTTGGGGTATACGTGAATGATAGATCCGTTCGAAACAACATTATCCGTGCCTTTTTTATTTGAATTGCGTTTATCTCCGCGCCTGACGGCAACGCCGCTCGTGAAAACGATGCTGTCAGACATATCGTCTGCTTCAAATGCCTCAAGCCACTGGTCGGCAAGCGCGCCGCTCATAGCGTTTAATGTAGCTCTTATGATTCCCATAACGGTATCTCCTTTGTGAAATTAAAGTGTGAACTGCCGGCAGAGCGATGCCCGGTGCGGAGATCGATCGGTACGTGAATGCATACTGATTCCGCACAATAACGATGTTGTATTCCGGCGTCAGTTATATTTTACTATAACGAAAAATGCATGTCAAGCATAACGGAATAAAAGATTGGCGGAGCGACAGGTCATAGCTGTCGGACCGGCGCGATGTTTCGCCGGCGGGGTTTGCCGTAACCGCGGAGTGCTTGATGATGGAAAGGACAGCTTCAAGAGCGCGTCCATAACCTTGACTGACGGAGTTATAATAAATTACTTTACGCTCCTCAGCGCTGATGAGCTTGCTGATCCGGGCGCATACGTACACTTTAATACGGAGCACGACCTTGACGTTATGATACCGTTCTCGGAGGCTGTAGGGGATAATCTCAGAAATATCCGTCCGCAGGAACTTGACGAGAAGTATACGTTTACGGTCAGTGACGGCGAAGGAACGACAACTTTCGAGTACAGCGCGTTCTCCTATATGAAGAATGTGCTTGACAATGCCGGGAGTTACGACAAAGCGCTCGTCAACCTGATAAATGCAATGTATGATTACAACGCGGCGGCAAACGCATACGCTAACAGAGGAGAATAAGCAATGAAACAAAAATTTGAAATGGCTGAGATCAGGATCGTTGAATTTGAGTCAGAGGACGTAATAACCACAAGCGATATAACTCTCCCTGAGCAGGGACTTTAATGATTTGAAATAATTGACCGACGTAGGGGCAGTGCAATATATGTGCATTGCCCCTATTGTGACACTGTACATCCTCCGCAATATAATTCAATATATTTATAGTTATGCAAAATATTTTAATTGACAACAGAGGATTTGTACAATATAATTAACTCATATAGTCTTGTAAAAAAATGGCGTTATTTGACGAAAGGGGTCACTTATGAAAAACAGATTTTTATCCGCACTGATCGCGTTTTCTCTGGTGGTTGGAACTTTTTGGGCCTGGTCCTTGTTTAATATCAGCGCTGAAAATAGCACATGGTCAGGGGACGAGTATGTGTTCGATTTGAATTATGCCTCTTCAGGTAATGTCAGTGGGATGACCGGAAAAACTTCGTTCGAAAATATAGAGTTTAACGGACAGATCTATCAAAACAGCATAATAACGGTCAATAACTCGGATCTCATTTTTTCTACCGGCGGTGCGTTCAATAACATCAAGGGAGCCGTTGCGGTCGACGGCAGCGCGGAAGAGGATGCCGCGGCTGTTTTTAAGATCTATGTTGATTCAACTCTCGTGTATGTGAGTGACGTTATCGGGCGCGGAGAGATGGAAAGCTTTGACGTGGATATCCCGAACGGCAATACGATCCGTTTCCGCGTCTGCGGTATCGGTCATGATTATAAGGACTTCTTTAAATATTTTTGGCTCTCGCCGGTATTGACGTATGGTGAAACGGTTGTTGAGACAGACGGATTGAGCGCACTCAGTATAGATGGTAAAGATATCGTATTCAGTCCGGCGATAAAAGATTATACCGTGGAACTCGAGGGCTATGAGACAGAGCTGAGGCTTCGTGCCGGATCTGTCAAGTCAGGTGCAACTATAAAAGTCAATGGCATTGAGGCGGAGAGTTTCCCGTTCACAATAACCGAGCTCCCGTCAGATAATATTATAGTCGTGTCCGTCACCTCCGGCAGCAGTACTGAAGAGTACAGGATAAAAGTGGTCGGAGAGCTCGGAGATATATTCTACGATAACGCCATGAACACGATGGACGATTATAAGAACGGGGAGAGCAGGTGGCTTTATCAGAGATATGATACTGCCACATCCTCTTTTGTGGATATCAACGGCAGTTGGGTCTATTCGGACAAGCAACCGTATTTCGGAATGGAGAATTCTTCCTACAGACGGGCAAGGATGGGTGCAATTTTCGCTCATCCCGGAAGCGGTGACGTCAAGGTGTCACGTACATACGTAGTACCGCTCTCAGGAGATGTGAGCGTGAGCCTTTGGGCGGCAAAATTATATGAGACTACCGGCTCTCTTCAAAGCGGCAATGTAGGACTTTCAATATACAAAAACAGTGAAAAGGTCTGGCCGACCGACTCTGAACATCAGCTCTTGGGCGGAGATGACATTGTGGATGTGTCGGTCAATATGACTGTTGAGGCGGGAGACAGGATCTATTTTATCGTGGATAACTGGGACGGCTCCAACGGTCAGGATGCGACATATATGGATACGACGGTTTCTTATATGTCTCAGTCACAAGCCGACGCAAATAAATACAGGACACTGTACGCGGATGTTCTTTCTCTTACCGATAAGACTGTTACTGCCGGAGATAAGACGAGGATCGTCGAAGCACTAGACAGTTTGAAGTCCTATTCCATAGCTGCGCGCAGACTTCTTATGGAGGAAATGCGGCATTTGGAGGAGCTCAGAACGATATCTGTATTTTTGGAAAACGACACCATGATCCCGGCTGGAGTTGAAAAATTCGTCACTACCGTAAAGGTCGGAGTTGCTCCGGAGCTTCCTGACAGCGCAAATATTTATCTCGCAGACGGCAACGTGATATCTGGTACCGTTACATGGGACAGTTATGACCCGCAGTTGCTCTCTGCTCCCGGACGTTTCACTATAAGCGGTACCGTTGACGGTTATGACGGCGGGACGTATTTCCTCGTTATCGTGACAGATGAGGAGGGCAGTAACGAAAATATCGTCTCTGAAAATCCTGCCTCTTCCGGATTACCTATGGCATTCGCCTCTTATTCTAATCTGTCGAGCGGCGGAGACGGCGGTGACTATGCGCATTGGATAAACGACGGTGAGATATCAAAAGCGAACTGGACTACTTATAACAGCAAGAACGCGCAGGATTACGTCGGAATAATTTTCGGAAGCGGCTTTACGGTAAGAGAAGAGAGAGTGTATAAGCTCGAGATAACTATGCCGGTGATAACGACATATGCGACCCAGCCGCCGAATCTTCTCAAAATACAGTATTATACAGGTCCCGATATAACGGTTTTGCCGGATACGCCGGACAATATGCTGGGCTCTTCACACCCGCTCGATCAGGATGAAAACTGGACGGATATAGAGGAGTGGACGCAGGATGTTCCGTTTGCGTCCGAGAGTACCTCGACTATCACATTTGATGCGGTCGATACGGTCGCGATAAGACTTGTAATGTCTCCTAATCCGCGGCCCATTCCATCCAGCGGCGATGGCTGTATAGGTATAGTTGAATTGACCTGTATAGGAGAATTTGTTCCGGGAAACAGAACTCCGGGTATCGAGGATATCATTCTTGACGGCGAGCCTCTCGAGGGATTTTCTCCTGATGTGAGTGATTATGTATATAATGTGAAAAGCAGTGCGGCTCCTGATGTAGAGGTGATCGTTAGCGACGGCAGCGTCGCTTCGGTGATCCCGTCAATTTCACCTAACGGGATCGTAAAGATCATAGTTACGGCTGAGGACGGTACTTCTACGGCTATTTACAGTATACAGCTTGACAACAGCGCATATTTCAGGCTGAATGCTGAGAAAGAGCTGACTCTCGAAGAGATAGACATTCTGTTCTCAAAGTACAGCGAGGAGGATTGCGATGCGGAGACTTGGGCTGAAATAGTTTCTATCTTTGAGGATGCGCGTGCCGCCGTATCTTCAATGACGGATGTGGAAAGCTTGAGGACGTATCGTTTTGATGTGCTGGAGGGAAGAGCCGATGCTGTTATTACCGGTATAGATGCGCTCGGAACAGAAGATTATCAGACCGGTGATTCCGCATGGGAGAATAAGGATCCCTCGTCGGACGAGTCTCTTATACCATGGTTCAGACACGACGCAGTAGTAGATCAGTGCGACGGAAATACTTATAAAGAGCTTTCAACGGATGGAGCGTCTTCCGAGTATACGTTCGGGTATTCTGCAAATTACAGCCTTTATCCCGGCTCGGCTTTGACCGGAGATTTCGTGTTTGAGTTCGATATAGCTACGCCGACGCAGGCGTTCGATATGGAAGTTCTGGCTGAGTTTTCCTATAATGACGGCTCCGGTGTATCTGCCGCTTGGGCGCCGGCCGTATTGATGTTGACCGACGGAGCTTTCTATGCTGCGGCAGGAGGAGATAAGATATATGATCTGCCGGTCGGCGAATGGGTGCATGTAGCGGTGAGCGTCCGGATTATAAAGGCGGGAGACAAAGTTTCAGGGACTGAAACGAACATTTATATCAACAATGATCTCGTTTATTCCGTGGATAACGGATTTGCTCACGAAGATCTCACAAATTTCCTTTCAGTCAACAGAGTACAGCTTAGCATACCCGAGGGGACGACTGCTCCCGGCAATTCCGTCACCGATCTTGATAATTTGAAACTTTATGCTGCGTCATATCCGATGTACAGTTATTCCGTACCGGGTCATCTCGGCGAGCATGAATATACCTCCGGAGGAGTATGCCATATCTGCAATGCGCTCGAGAACGGTAAGGACGGATTCAAGAGCGCGTCTATAACTCTGACCGATGGCGTTATAATAAATTACTTCACGCTCCTCAGCGAGACATCACTGTCCGATCCGGACGCATACGTTCACTTTACTTCGGCAAATGGGATCGACGTCATGATACCGCTCTCTGAAGGAGTAGCGGACAAGGGACGCTATAAATTCTCGCTCGAACTCAGACCCGACCAGATGGCGGACGAAATAACCGCGCAGGTGGTTTACGGTGATGGCTCCACTGGAAGCTCGGTAGTTTATTCCGTCCGCGAGTATGCCGAAAAACTTGACGATGCGGATGCCGAAATGCTGCTTGCAAACGCTATGCTGAGGTTCGGTGCGTTCACACAGCTTTATACCGGGGAGAATACAGACGACCTCGCCGCAAGCGTTGAGGATTATACTGAAAACGCGGTCATATCCGACGATTTCAGCTATAATATAGTTACCGGCGCGTCCGGGATAACCCTGAAGGGCGCGACGCTTCAGATAGGCGCTTATACGACGATTCGAGTCAGGTATGAGCTCTCCGAGGGAGCAAGTATAGACGACTTCACGTTCAAGTGCGGCAACGACGTGCTTGAGGTCGAACAGATAGGCGGGTCTTACTATGTATATCTCAGGAATATCCGCCCGCAGAATCTCGACGAGAAGTATACGTTTACGGTCAGCGACGGCGAGGGAACTACGACGCTTGAGTACAGTGCATTTTCCTATATGAAGAATGTGCTCGAAAACGCCGGGAGCTATGACAAGGCGCTCGTCAATCTGATAAACGCGATGTACGATTACAACGCGGCCGCAAATGCGTATATAGGTTGATCCGACACGTATTTTAAAATTCGATATTTCAAATCCGTATATCGGAGTTTCAGTGCGGGAGCGATGACATAACTGAATTATCGGATCCGGACGTGGACTTCGTTAATGTGAACCGACTTGAGGAGCAGTGCGGGACAGCATTGCTCCTCTTATGTGTAAATATCGCGTGACTTAATGTTATATACCCGGGGCAGGCAAGCTAAGGTACCGCGTCTGAACGCGCTCCGACGGGAAATGTCAAAATTCGTACCGTATCGTACTTTGCGGTACCGATGATGTACTGATTGGAAAGCAATTATGCGATTTATTTTAAAATTAGCAGGTAAAAATATAGAAATATTTTCGCTTTATGATTTCGCAGCCGATTACTGCAAGGATTTTATCTCTTCCGGAACACCCGATATTTCTGTCGAAATAACGCAGGAGGATATTGAATTTGAAAGGGAGAGATCAAGGCGTGAGGATTTAAAGCAAGGCGTTCAGACAAGGAATTTTACAGATCCGTATCTTGAGACGCTCGCCGTTTACAGAAAGATCGCGGACAGGATGCTTGATTTTGACACCTTGCTTTTTCACGGCTCTGCGGTTGCTGTCGACAATAGTTGTTATCTGTTTACGGCCCGCTCCGGTACGGGAAAATCAACGCATACCCGGTTATGGAAGAAACTTCTCGGTGACCGCGCAGTGATCGTAAATGACGATAAACCTTTGATTTCCGTTTTGAAAAATGATATAATAGTACACGGTACACCGTGGAATGGGAAGCACCGGCTCGGAAATGATATCAGCGTTCCGCTCAAGGCTGTGTGCGTTCTCCAGCGTGCGGAGGAAAACCGAATAAAAAAAGTCGCTCCGGAGGAGGTGTACGATACCCTGATACAGCAGGTATACCGTACATACGACCCCAAAAGACTTGCCAAAACCTTGAGTTTGACCGATGCGCTCGCTGAAAGAACAGAGCTTTACAGGTTAGGCTGCAATATGGATATTTCCGCCGCACAGCTATCATATTCGGCGATGAAAGGACAGGAAAAAGGACAGGAAAATGAAGCTTAAAGATTCATATATTTCCCATAAAAACAAGAACGACCATATGATGATAGACTCTTCCGGCAAATTCGCCGGTATCATTCACGGCAACGCCACAGCCGCGTTCATAATCGAATGCCTCCGGACCGAAACTACCAGGGAGGAGCTGATCGCAAAGATCCTGGACATGTATGACGCGACAGAAAAAGAGGCGGCTGAAAGCGTTGATATAGTCGTAAAGGCGCTTTCCGGCATAGGGGCGATAGATGGATAAGTCCACCTTTGAAGAGGAGCTACGGCGAACCGGGCAGATCATATATACGAATGTCGGAGACAGCATGATGCCTTTTATCAGAGAGGGCAGAGACGTGCTCATAATATCCAGGGTAAACGGGCGGCTTAAGCGATACGATGTACCTTTGTACAAGCGCGACAGCGGACAGTATGTGCTGCACAGGATACTCAAAGTAAGAGAGAACGATTACGTGCTCTGCGGAGACAACCGCGCGGATAAGGAGTATGGGATCACCGACAGGAATATAATAGGGGTCCTGAGCGGGGTAATCCGCGGCGGCAAAGAGCTGTCGCTGGACGGATTCAAATATAAGCTGTACGTTCACCTCTGGTGCGGTCTTTTCTCTGTAAGAGCTTTTGTCATTCGGATAAGATCATTTTTCAAGAGGCGATCCAGATGAGAAGAAATACGCTTAAATGGCTCTCCGATTCGATCGGAAAGCGAAAAATAAATATAATATTGCTTTCATTGCTGCAGGCTCTGCTCGGCGGCAGCGGGGTATTATACGCTCTTCTTCTCAGAGACGGGATAGACAGTGCTGTCCGAGGGGACCGTTCCGGATTTACAGAGGCTCTGCTTTTTGTCATTGCTCTTGTAGCCGCACAGATATTGCTGAGGGCGGCCGTGCGTTGGCTCGAGGAGGACTCGCGCTCAAGTATTGAAAACAGGCTTAAATCAAAGATATTCCGTACTCTTCTCAAAAAGGAGTATCCATATGTATCCGGCGTGCACTCCGGGGAGTGGATGAACCGCTTGACATCCGACACCAAGATCGTGTCTGACGGAGCGGTAGATATATTCCCTGGCATAGCCGGAATGGCCGTAAAAATGATCGGGGCGCTTTCGGTACTTCTGGTCATAGAACCAAAGTTCTTTTTTGTATTTTTTCCGTGCGGAGCCATCCTGCTTTTGCTCACATATGCATTCAGAAAGAATCTCAAGCGTCTGCACAGATCCATACAGGAGAGCGACGGGAGGCTCAGGGTTTTTCTCCAGGAGCATCTCGGCAGTCTTATAGTAGTCAAAAGCTTTTCCGCCGAGCAGAGTTCTGCCGAGCAGGGGGAAGTGAAGATGTCCGAGCACAAGGACGCCAGGATGAGGAGAATTCGTTTCTCAAATATATGCAACATCGGATTTTCGGCATTTATGAGCGGTATGTATATAATAGGTTTCGCGTACTGCGGCATAGGCATTATCGGGGGCACTGTCAGCTTTGGAACACTTACGGCAATACTGCAGCTCATATCACAAATGCAGTCGCCGCTCGCCAATATATCCGCCTATATACCAAAATTCTATGCGATGACCGCAAGTGCCGAGCGTCTGCGCGAGGCGGAGGATTTTCCGGACGACTGCGCTGAGGAGGCTCTGGACAGCCGTGCCGTAAAGGATTTTTACGATAACGGCTTCTGCGCGATAAAAGCGGATAACGTTTGCTTTAAATATGGGAGCGGCGATGCGGAAAACGTGATAAATGATGTGAGCTTCACTGTAAAGAAAGGCGAAAAAACAGCATTCACAGGTCATTCCGGCTGCGGTAAATCCACATTTCTCAAGCTTTTGCTGTGCTTGTATCGATGCGACGGCGGCAGTATAACGCTGGAGAGAGAGGGCGGCGAGGGTATCCCTCTGACCGGGAAGTGGCACCGGATGTTTGCTTATGTTCCGCAGGGAAATCATCTGATGAACGGGACAATAAGAGATATAGTCACATTTTCCGGCAAAAAAAGCGACGACGGCGATGACGCAGGAATAGCTCATGCGCTGAGGGTGGCTTGCGCCGACGGATTTGTATCGGAGCTGGAACACGGTATAGACACTTATGTGGGCGAGAGAGGAGCCGGACTCTCCGAGGGGCAGATACAGCGTATCGCGATAGCCAGAGCTATATATTCGGATGCGCCTGTGCTTTTGCTTGACGAATCCACCAGTGCGCTCGACGAGGCTACCGAGAAAAAGCTCATTGAGAACCTCGGAGGTATGACGGACAAGACGGTCATTCTTGTGACACACAGGCCGGGCGCGCTTAAAATATGCGACCGGATAATAGAATTCACGGACGACGGAACAGTGCGGAGGGATGATGAACAGGGAACTTTATGATCTTATATATCTTTGCAGATGTTCGGTCAATGGAGAGGTCCCGGAGGAGAGCAGGATCGCCGGGATCGATACGGATAAGCTGTATTCGGCGGCAAAGGCGCACGCGCTTATCGGCATGGTCGCCTGCGCCCTTGAAAGCGCAGGTGTAGGCAACGATAAATTCGCAGAAGGCAGGGAGATGGCCGCCAGAAAAAATCTGTTTTTGGACGCCGAACGGAATAAGCTCCTCTCATTTTGCGAGGAAAACGGAATATGGTATATGCCGCTCAAGGGCAGCGTCATTAAGGATATTTATCCCGATATATGCATGCGTCAGATGTCGGACAACGATATTCTGTTCGATAGTGATCATAGGCTCGAGATAAAGAAGTATTTTAAGAGCAGAGGATATACCGTCAAAAAATTCGGAGACGGGAACCATGATATTTACGAAAAGCCTCCTGTTCTGAATTTTGAGATGCATGTGTCGCTTTTCGGCCGCTCCTGCGACAGAAAGATAACGGAGCATTACAGAGATATAAAGTTGATGCTGATAAAAGACCCGGATAACGGATACGGCTATCATTTTTCCGACGAGGACTTTTATGTGTACATTGTCGCGCATGAGTACAGGCATTTTGTCGGCGGCGGGATCGGACTTCGTTCTCTTATCGACCGATACGTATATCTGCAAAAGTACGGAAAAACGCTTGCGTGGGACAGGATAGAGGCAGAGTGCACCGAGATGGGCATATCCGACTTTGAAGCTCAGAGCAGGAGTATTTTCGAGAAGCTTTTCGGCGGAAAAGATGAGGAGATATCCGAGGAGGATATGCAGATGCTTGAGCTCTATCTCAGCTCCGGTGCCAGCGGAGTTTTCCGAAATTACGTTATATCAAACAGAAGAAAATTTGCGGAACGGACCGGCAAAAAGTCGCGGTTCAGTTACATTATGTACAGGATATTTCCGGATAGGGAATGGTTTGAGACTTTCAAGCCCTTCTATAACCGCCATCCGTATCTTAAACCGTTTTATGTATCTTTCCGGTTTTTCAGGAAACTTTTGTTCAGAAATAAAAATATCGCCGCTGAGATCAGAGCGATCAACGTCGGCAAGACGGCGGCAGGGAAATAGATCTCCCTGCCGCCGATCTCTGTTTGATTGCCTTAGGATATGTCAGGTAAGTTGTCGCGGGCGGTTGATAAATATCTGTTGCTATGCTATAATATAGCTATATACAAAAAGCACCTTGATACAGAGATGCTCTTTTGGGAAAGAAGGTTTTTTAAATGCGTCGTTTTGGAGAAAAAGAAGTGTACCGCGAGGACACGGATATGTGCAGTAAATATTTCGGTACGATAGAGCATGCCGTGTCATTTATAACTGAGCGTCAGCTCCTTGACTCAGAGCTGTGGGAGAGATTCGCATCGCAATTCGGGCGAGGCTCCGATGACGGCGACCTCGGCTGGAGAGGGGAATATTGGGGCAAAATGATGAGGGGCGGTGTTCTGGTATATCGGTATACCCGGGATGCTCGTCTTTATTCTGCACTTGAAAAAGCAGTCGTTTCTCTCCTGTCCAGGGAGGATGAGCAAGGGAGGATAGCTACATATTCCGCGGAACATGAATTCAACGGCTGGGATCTTTGGTGCAGAAAATACTTTCTGCTCGGCTTGGAGTATTTTTATGATATTTGTACCGACCGTTCTCTGAAAGACAGGATCCTGGGCGCGCTCAGGAGGAGCGCAGACTATATACTTGCTTTTTTCGGGCCCGGAAAGCGCTGCCTTGCAGAGGCTACCGCAAACTGGAGAGGGCTGAATTCCTCCTCGATACTTGAGCCGATGGTCAAGCTGTACGGGCTCACAGAAGATGAACGTTATTTGGATTTCAGCGGATACATCGTTGAGAGCGGATGCACGACGATCGCGGATATATTCCAGCTCGCATATGAGGACAAGCTGTATCCTTATCAATACCCTGTAACGAAGGCATATGAGATGATGTCCTGCTTCCAGGGGTTACTTGAATACTATAAGTATACCGGAGACGAACGCCACCGTACCGCTGTGCTCAATTTTGCCGAAAAGGTAGCTGAGAGCGATATAACCGTTATAGGCTCAGCCGGCTGTACTCATGAGCTTTTTGACCACTCCGCAGTAAGACAGACCCAGAGCCGGGATATCGGAATAATGCAGGAGACCTGCGTTACTGTGACATGGATGCTCCTTTGTCACAATCTTCTGCTCATGACAGGGGACGCAAAATGGGCTGATCGTATAGAAAAGTCTTTTTATAACGCATATCTTGGATCTCTGAATACAGGAGACGCTCTGGATCGTGAGGCTGTCGACAATACTTTGAGGGACGGATGCTCCTTCTATGAACCGCTCCCGTTTGACAGTTACAGCCCGCTGACTCCCGGACGGCGCGGAAGAGGGATAGGCGGACTCAAGCTCATGAGCGACGGCCATTATTACGGCTGCTGTGCCTGCATAGGATCGGCCGGACTGGGAGCATATATTGCCTCGTCCGTTATGAGCTATGATATAGGTATAGCCGTAAATATGTATAACTGCGGCTCCGTTGAGACTAAAACCCCGAATGGACGTAAACTTAAGTTGACTATCGACACTGATTTCCCGATAAGCGGAAGGATAAAAATAAAAATAGGGCTGGAAGAACCGGAGAAATTTTCAATCAAACTTAGGATACCGGAATATGCAGAGGCGCCGATGGTAACGCTGAACGGAAAGTCCGTCGCCGTAAGAGGCAGATATGCCGAGACTGACGGGGAGCTGTGCGACGGTGACGAGATATCGATAGATTTCGGTATAAGTGTGATAGCCGCTCTTCCCACGAGGTGGGAGAGCAGTATAAGCATGACCGGGGTTATATGGAAGTACGATTATACCGTTCCCGTGTATGACGAACCGGACTCAGACGCTTTCGATCATATTGTCTTTTCCTACGGTCCGCTGCAGCTGGGAGCGGATTCCTCGCTTGGCCGCGATATAAGGGAAAAGATCAGCGCTCCTTTCTGGGACGGTGAGCCTGTTTCTGCAAAACTGCTGCCGCAAAGTGAGATACCATACCGACATATAGCCGCATTCCGCCTCGCTCTTCCGGACGGAAATATCACCCTTACAGACTATGCATCTGTCGGTAAGAGCGGAGGGTTTTCCGAGTGCTGTGCATGGCTACCGGTCAAGCACAGGAGCGGAAAATGATCATCATGGCTCCGGCGGAGCTTTGAGATGCCGTTTGATTTATCTTAAATTTTATGTTATAATATAATATACGACAAATTACGCATAAGCTCCATGCGCGTTTTGCCGTACACGCAACATTTTCTCTTAATGCCTTGGGGAAGGAGATGTCAGCGTTTTCCTCGAACGGAAGCGCCGAACGATATGAAAAGAAGTATTTATTCTCGTTATAAAGAAAGACTTGTCGAGATCGGCGGTAACAATCGCTGTATATATTTGAAAAACACCGGCGGTAAAAACTGTTATGATCTCGGAAGACTCTTTGAGAACCGCGAGGATTTCACAGCGGATTTTACCGACTTCCTCTGGTCAGGGAAAAGGGGACCGTTTACTCTGATAGACAACGGATCGCGCCAGCAGATACTTAAAAATATAGCTCCAAAGGATAAGGCAGATACCGCCCCTGCGGAGATGCCGCAGACCGGTGATGAGTCCGGAGAGGCTGAAAAACGCGCGGAAAAACAGAAAAGAGAGGATGAGGACCGTGCTTTTGCAAGAGAGATATCGCGCCTCAAGGAGATACGTCGTGAGATCGACGAGATAGAGAAGGATACCGGAAGATACGAGTTGTTTTTAGCTTATCCTTTTGTTTTCGGTACTATCAGCGCGGGACTGTCAAAGACCTCAGTCAAAGCGCCTCTTATGCTCTTTCCGATATCGCTTGATTTCCCGGATGAGAACACTGTGGAGCTGTATATAAACGACAGTGAGCCGGTACAGCTCAACCGGGCTCTGCTTTACGCCTATGCACAGGCTAAAAAGCTAGTGCTGGACGATATGGTGCTGGATTACGAGTCGCTCGCGGATAGTCCGTTCAGAAATCTGAGAGACGTTCTCGATTACATCAGAAAGAACGGTATAAATATAGATTTTTCCAACAGCCGCAACATACTTTCTATACCCAGATACCGCGATCCCTCTGCAAGGGACGGGCTTTCGGTAAAGCACGCCTGCGTTATAGGGCGTTTCCCGTTGGCAAATTCAATATATAACGATTACAGCGTTCTTGAAAAAAAGAAACTTTCTAACGAGGCTATAAACGAATTGCTCAATACAGGCGTCAGGAGGCTGTTTCCCAAACGCGCTCCGGCATGCCGCAATAGTTATCCGGTCAAAATGCTGGATTACGCGCAGTACGAGGTCGTCAAAAAGGTAGACCAGATGGGCAATATGGTTATATACGGCCCTCCAGGCACCGGTAAATCTCAGACAATTGTCAATATAATAACCGATGCGATCTGCAAAAACAAGAAAGTGCTGGTCGTATCTCAGAAAAAGGCCGCGCTCGACGTTGTATATAACCGTCTGGGAGAGCTCAATGAAAAGGCAATGTATATCGTAGACGAGGGAAAGGAGCGCCAATCATTCTATGAGAGATGCCTGATAGCTCATCAGAAGGATATGATCGAGAGCCTTATAGACATCAGAGATTACGAAAGACGCTATAGCGAGATACAGGAGAAGATCGACGCGGAACTCGCGACGCTCACCTCGATATCAGATACGCTCAATACCGTGACCCCGTTCGGGATGACGCTCTCGGATATGTACGCATCATCGTACATGATATCAAAGAACAGCGTAGATTATTCGATATACGCGCATCTGGTCAAAGACAAGACGATAATGTCGATGAGTTATTCAGAACTCTCTGACGCGCTGGCTGTGATACGCGGCAAGGATAAGGCAAAGCTCTATTATAACTACGTCGAGAACAAAAAGCAGAATCCGCTTATCGACCATCTGCGGGACGGGCTGGGGATACATATTATCACTGAGGCCCGAGCCAGGATGGAGGAGATAATTAAGTCGCGGAAGGGAATATTCGATATTGCAGAGTACCCTTATTGCCGTCAGATACTTGCGTATTACAACGAGACCGGGAACGCGGGGAGCATAACTCCTCTTATCCGTATGGCGGCAAGGTTCAAGGAGCCCGGAAAGTATAAATTTCTCGGTGCGAGCAAGGTGTTTTTCCCGCTGTATCCGCTTGCAAAAAAGAAAGTTTCCGAGACAGAACGGGAGGTCAAGGAGGAGTTCCTCCGTTCAAGGAGCGCAATCGAGGAATACGTAAAGGAATACGAGTTCTTGCATGATATATTCACCGACGAGGGGTATATCATGGTCATAGACAATATACTGCGCGGCAATATGTCTTTTGAAAAGCTGGTTCTGCGCGCGCTGGATGACTATATTTCACTGCGCGACGTCAACAATGTCCTGTCAGAGCTCGATTCGAAACAGCGCGCAGTTCTGAATTTTGCGTATACTATAAGCAGAAATTATCTCAATTACAAGGATATCCTCGGAAGGATCATACCGATAAGGATATACCACGAGGTCATCGTAAGTGAGGATAAATACCGCGACCGGCTCTCAAAAATAGTCGATTTTCAGAATATCCGTTCCAGGATAATAAAGCTGAAGGAGCAGCAGCTCGTCATAGCGAACAGGATATGCTCCGGGAAAAACAGCAAGGAATACGACGTCATCTACTCGAAGGCGAAAAATAACAAGGATTATCTCTATCAGATATCGAAAAAACAGAATTTCTGGCCGATACGCAAGACAATGGAGATATACCAGGAGTTTGTGACATCGCTTTTTCCGTGCTGGCTGTTGTCGCCCGAAAATGTCTCCAGTATACTTCCGCTGACGAAGAACCTCTTTGATATAGTTATTTTCGACGAGGCGTCGCAGGTATTTATCGAAAGTACTCTTCCGGCTATATACCGCGGCAGGAACGTTGTTGTTGCGGGTGACTCAAAACAGCTCCGTCCGACGGCGACCTTCATGAAGCGCTATCTCGGCGGTGACGCAGAGGAGGAGAACGATTATTCAGTTCAGGCGGCACTTGAAGTGGAGAGCTTGCTCGATCTTGCCGTAGCAAGATACGACAGCGCCAACCTTACATATCATTACCGCAGCAGAAACAGAGAACTCATAGATTTTTCAAACTTCGCCTTTTACGGCGGAAGGCTGCAGATCTCGCCGAACGTATCTAAAAATGTAAATAATAAGCCGATCGAGCGGATAAAAGTCAACGGAAAATGGGTCGATCGAAAAAATCTGGCAGAGGCAAGAAAAGTCGTTGAGATACTTAAGAAAATATCCGAAACGAGAAAGCACGGCGAGAGCATAGGTATAATAACCTTCAATGCGGATCAACAGAGCACGATCGAGGATATGATAGACCGGGAATGCTCGCTGAGCCCTGAATTCCGCAGTTTTATCCTCCGTGAGCGCTCAAGGAAGGAGAACGGCGAGGATATCAGTTTGTTCGTCAAGAACCTTGAGAATGTACAGGGCGACGAAAGGGATATAATAATATTTTCGATCGGTTATGCGGCCGGCGAGAGCGGAAAAATAATGCTCAACTTCGGTCCTCTGAGTTCTGAGGGCGGAGAAAACCGGCTGAACGTCGCGATAACCCGTGCAAAGACCAAGATATACGTCGTTACCAGTATAGAACCGGAAGAACTTAAAGTCGATACTACCAAGAACCTCGGCCCCAAATATTTGAAAAAGTATCTGACCTATGTTCGAGGTGTATCTGACGGCAATGCCGCCGAGGTAAAAAGCATTCTTTCCTCATTTTCGTCTCAGGACAGGAGAGGCGCTTATGTTCCGGAGCTCCAGCCGATAGAGGAACAGATCAAGGAGAGGCTTGAAAAAGCCGGGTACTCGGTCGATACAGGGCTCGGAAATATGAATTGCCGTATATCTCTCGCTGTTTATGACGCGGATCATGATAAATTCCTCGTCGGGGTAGAACTCGACAGAGACGTGTTCCAGAGCTCGGATTCAGTCCTTGAAAGGGACGTTTACAGACCTATGTTTTTCGAGGGGCGCGGGTGGAATATCATACGCGTATGGTGCCGTGACTGGTGGCTCTCTCCGGCGAAGGTCATAAAGACGATAACCTCAGCCGCAGAGAAAAAACGGGGCAGGAAATGATCCGCATTTGCTAATCTCCGGTATAAATTTTTCATATGTGACCAATCCTAACCATAAAAGTACAGGTGATGATCCATGTCTGTCGGTCAGACCGGCATATTCAGCGGCGCCTCTGAAAAACGGCGTCTGACAGGAGGGAGAATGAAAAAAGTGTTTATTATATTCATCGCATTTATCGCGGCTCTCGCGATCCTTGTATCTTCAGCTCTTATATATTTCTCCGTCAAAGAGTATAAGCCTGAGGACGTGGAGACGGTCGATGTAAAAAGTGCGGGCGAGGCGCCTGTATTCTCCGGAGATACGATCAAGCTTTTGACTTTCAACACCGGTTACGGAGCGCTTGGGATGGACGCGGATTTCTTTATGGACGGCGGAAAAGGTGTTAACCCGGAAAGCAGGACAGTTGTTGAGGAAAATATCGAGGGTATAAAAAACATAATTTCTTCTGTGGGAGCGGACGTCGTACTTCTTCAGGAGGTGGATACATATTCAAAACGCAGTTTCAGGATAAATCAGGAGAATTATTACAAGGACGCTCTACCTTATGCAGACAGCGCTTATGCTCTCAATTTTTCCTGCGATTATGTTCCGTATCCTTTCCCGTCCACGATAGGAAAGGTGAACAGCGGAGTTTTCACACTCTCGGCATACGAGATATCCTCCGCGTCGCGCAGGAGCCTGCCTTGCCCGTTCTCCTGGCCGATCAGGATGTTCAACCTCAAGAGGTGTATGCTGGTTACTTATATCCCGATAGCGGACAGCGACAAGTTCATCGTTGTGATAAATGTGCACCTTGAGGCATATGACGACGGAGAGGGAAAGAAGGAGCAAACAAAAGCACTCTCGGAATATATGCAGTATGAATATGAGCGCGGGAATTACGTAATTGCCGGCGGAGATTTCAATCAGACGTTTGAGGGGACCCTTGACGTATATCCGATAACGAACGAGGATAAATGGAAACCCGGTGTATTGGATATGTCGGAATTCCCGGAGGGATGGAAGTGCGTTTATGACCTCTCGTCTCCTACCTGCCGCCTGCTGGATGCGCCATACAATGCAGAGACTACGCAGAAATACGTCATAGACGGGTATATTGTTTCTCCTAACATAGAGGTAGAGAAGGTAGAGACTCTTGATTTCGGATTTTCCGTGACTGATCATAATCCGGTCATGCTTGAGATGAAGCTGAATAAATAAGATTTTGTATAGCAAAAATATCCCTCGGCATTTAAATGCCGAGGGATATTTTTTGCTTTCAGTATAATTTATCTTTATTGTTAAAGCTTGTCATATACTTTTGATTTTAAGGTTTTTCGGGTCATTTTTAAAGCAAATATCAAAAATTGCCGTGTTTTTAATAAAATTTATGCAAAATTATTTATCGGCTTGTACCTTTTCCGATTTATTTTCAGAAATTCTCAGGAACAGATCCTTTACAAACTTCGGGATGAAATAGGGAAGGAGTGAATAGAGAAAAAGTATCAGGGCAGTGTACAGGAACTGCGAGAAATCCCTGAGCTCGCTCAGAAAAGGCACCGGGATATTATAAGGCTCCCGCAAAAACATCAGGTTGCAGCCGAATACGGCATTCAACAGCATTGCCGCCGTTGCAAACGGGATAAAGAACGCCATGTAGTATTTATAATTTTCCACGGACAGACTGAAATATCCGTTTATCAAGTAGAGCATGCCGAGATATATCATCAGTGAGTGAAAAAGCATCGAGTACATCGACTGGAAATGATATATTGGAAACATTGTTATGGAGGTAGAGGGATAGATCAAAAATGCCATTCCGCCTATCACCGATGCTCCGGTCAGAAAACTTCTGCCGCATTCGCGTATAAAACCGCGGCCGAACCCGGCAAAGCCGGAGGAATAAATAAGAAGAGAGCAGTAATGAAGAGGGACGAAGGAATCAAAAGCTGTCTGCCCGGAGGAGAGACAGTATATTATTTTGACAGATTCCAGAACCGCAACGGTCAAAAAGACCGCCTTCGTGATTTTTACGGCGTTTTTCTCACTCATTCCGCGCGAAAAATACAGCAATACTGCAACCAGCAGTATAAGAGTCGACGCGGTAATTATATGTGCGGCAGAGAATATACCGCATGGCGGGTACTCTCCTTTCGGAGCAAAAATAATATCGAACATTTCGGTAGGACCCTTCGGTTTGCTATTTTTGAATATTATGGGCCTTCGCGGCCTTGCGCATAACTCATACAACAATGATTGTACCATAAAACATGCGATAATTCAATAAGAGCAACGAATTAATGAGAGCACCTTACAATAAAAAAGGGGCAAAGCCCCTTTTTTGAAAAGTATAACGTTTTTATTCAGCTTCCATCATTATTTTTGCGATCCTGGTCAGCATTTTGGCGGTGCCCTCTATTCCAAGAGTCGAGGAGTTGATCGCTATATCGTAGTTATCGTATTTTCCCCATTTGTTTCCGGTATAGAAATTATAGTAGGACGCACGCCTTTTGTCTGTCTTGTTGATTATATCTATTGCCTGCGACGGCTTTACGTCTTTGTGGCGCTCAAGAACTCTCTGCTGTCTGTGCTCGAGATCGCCGTATATGAATACCCTGAGCAGGTTGGGCTCATCTCTCAAAACGTAATCGGCGCATCTTCCGATAATAACGCAGCTGCCTTCTTTCGCGTATGATTTTATGACGTCGGACTGGAGCAGAAAAAGCTTATCGTTTATCGGCATCTTGTAACCAAACGACATAGCCGTTCCGAACACGTTTGACCCCATTGCAAGAGTGTAAAGCAAACTATTTGCGGCGGTTTCGTCCGCTTTCTGTATAACGCCCGGATCAAGATCACCTCTGCTTGCCGCTTCCGTTATCAGCTCCTTGTCGTACTTGGGGATACCGAGAGCTGCAGCTATCCTTTCGCCTATCTCGCGTCCTCCGCTTCCGTACTGCCTTGCTATCGTTATTATTAATTTCTTTGACATAAGATCGCTCCTTTCTCACGGCTTTGTAAGAAAATATATGTGTTATTATTATAGATATATTATATCAAAAAAACTTATTATTGTAAATAGGTTTGGTAATAAATTCATAAAAAATATTGAAAAAAAGGAGCTCCCATGATAAAATTATTTTGTTAAATTGCAATGTATTCAATATCTTTTACGGAGGTTTTTATGGAGCTGGCAAGACCGGAGATGATATCGCAGATAGATCGGTTTGTGATAAATGATCTCGGTATACCCGAGGCGGAGCTTGTGAGGCGCTCCGGCGCCGCGGTCGCCGCGGAGATAGAAAGGTGTGTTCCCTATGGGGGTAGTATATGTATATTTGCCGGAGGCGGGAACAACGGTGCAGACGGATATTCAGCCGCCTTGCTTTTGTCTGACAAATACAGAGTGACTGTGTTCGACGCACTCGGCAAAGGACAGAGGTCGGATACCGGGAAAGCGCTTATGAACGAGTTTGCGGGCAAGGGGGACCTTCGCGTTTTCAAAGGGGACGACAGAGATCTGGATGTCATTTCTTCCGCGGATTGTGTTGTTGACGCGGTGTTCGGTACCGGTTATTCCGGCACGGTGTCAGACGCCCTTCTCCCGCTAGCCCGCGCAATGAAAAACAACGGAGCATTCAAGGTGGCTGTAGATGTCCCTCTCGGAGTCAATCCCGGAGACGGCAGCGTCAATGAGGAAGCGTTTCAGGCGGACGTTACTGTGGAGCTGTCTTATATAAAGACGGGGATCGTCTCATATCCGGCACGTTCATTTACGGGCAGGGTAGTTCTTGATGAAATAGGCATAGACAGAGAAAAGGTGAGAGAGCGATTCATTTTCTGCGACCGCCTGATCGACGAAGATGAGGCTGCACGGCTTTTGCCGGTACGACCTGAAAATTCCAATAAAGGCACATTCGGCAAAGTCTTTATGGTTGCCGGGAGCTCGAAATATAGAGGAGCGGCTTTCCTTTCGCTGGAGGCGGCGATGAGGAGCGGCGCGGGGATGGTGCATTTTTACGGTGATGCGGAGCTCATAGGCTCACTTCTCCCGGCACTGCCTGAGGCAATTTACAAAACCGGGATCATCGGAAGAGATATTGACGTTATGCTCGAGTCGGCCGCTGTGTGCGGTACTGCAGTTATAGGCTCGGGCTGCGGTAACAGCAAGGAACTGTATGCCGCGGTATCGTCACTGCTCGGATCGGAGTGCTGTAAGACGATAGTTCTGGACGCAGACGCACTTAATTGCATTTCCGAATACGGGGTGGGGGATATGAGCGAGATCAGATCTTCAGCCTCTTCGGTCATTATAACTCCGCATCCTCTCGAGTTCTCTCGCTTATGCGGAAAGAGCGTTGATGTTATACAGGGCAACAGATTGACTGCGGCGCGCAGTTTCGCTCAGGAAAACAAATGTACCGTATTGCTCAAAGGGGCAGCCACTGTCATAACCGACGGAGAGAGGACCTATATAAATCAAACAGGCTCGTCCGCACTTGCCAAGGGCGGCAGCGGAGATGTATTGTCCGGCGTCATAGCGGCTTTTTCCGCTCAGGGAATGCCACCGCTTGAGGCCGCTGCTCTTGCGGCGTATTACCATGGTTCCGCGGCAGATTCTCTCGCTGAAAAATACTCTCATTTCGGTGTTCTGCCGTCCGATCTTCCGAAAGAAATTGCGGAGAAAATAGCGGTGACAGAGAAAACCCGGTCAATAAAAAAATAGATATAAAAATACCCGGCCGCTGTTATGACCGGGTATTTTTGTTTTTTGAGAAGATCAAAGTTTGTCTTCAAGCTCCATTATTCTCATAAGCATACCGGCGCAGTCAGCTCTGGTAACGTCTGAGGATGCGCCTATGGCGCCGTCAGTCACATTGAATATACCAAGTGAATACATTGCGCCTACAGCTCCGACCGCCCATGACGGGATAGAATCGGAATCGGAAAAAACATAGGTCTCATCAGGGATATCCGCATCTATCAGCTTCGTTATTATACTTGCCGCCTCCGGACGCGTTATCTCTCTGTTCGGCTCGAACACGAGCTCTCCGTCCTTGAAAGAGCCGTTTATCACCCCGAGACGCTGTGCCGCACAGACGTATCCTTTTAGAGATGACGGTATTTCGTCATCGTCGTCAAAATACGTTACAGCCGCGCTTCCCATCGGAGATATCCCGAGAGCCTTGAGTGCCATTGCGGTGAATTCCGCGCGTGTCACTGTATCGTCGGGATCAAAATACATATCGTCTCCGAGCAAAGATCCGGTCATTATCTTTTTTGCCGTCATTACAACTGCGGCATTGTATGCCGGATTGTTCTCCATGTCGACATAGGTCACATTGCTTTCGCGCTTGATGACCTTTACAGAAACTTCCTGCGGCTTAGAATAGTTACCGTATTCATCGCGCACAACGTAGGTGAAAGAATCAGATCCGGTATATCCGTCTGACGGCGAATAGACGAATTTACCGCTCGTATTGTCTGCAACAGTGATCATACCCTTTTCCGGATAGCGGATTATCATATAGACAAGCTCGTCACCTTCGGGATCTGTGCCTACCATCTCGCCGTGATAGGAAATATCCATCTGAGTCCATACCGATATTGCGGCATCCGCATTTCCGGCAGCGGGAGCACGGTTTATTTCCTCAATGAATTTTATGGTGCATGTGATCTCCGCTCCGCCTGCGAGGGAGTCACAGGTAAAGAGGAATGAGCATTCTGAAACGGTGCTGTCTGCCGCTCTGAAATACAGAGCTCCGATATTGCGCCGTTTGATCGTCTGTCCCGCGCTTACACGGCGTGAGCCGAGATAGAGCGTTCCCTCGTTGGAGGAGGGCAGGGATATTATCTTAACGGATTTGAAGTCGGATATTCCGAGCGCACGCTTAAAATCACCGTCTGTAAATTTTATGTCCGTTCCGACAAGTCCCGTCTTGATCATTTCGGCATCTTCTGCGATAACGCTGACTGCGGGGGAAAGAAGCGCGGCGTCAGCTATCACAGATACCGCACCTGTGAGCGCCGCCGCCGCAAGTGCAAGGCAAATTATTTTCTTCATATTTTGTTTCTCCTTCAAAAATATGTCTTCAGAAAATATTTTTGCCTTGCCTGAGATATTTATTCATCACTATCAAAAGTAGTCGCTGTTTTTAAATGTATTTTAACTGTAAACATTCATTTTGGGCTTTCCGATCTTATTTTACCCCAAAAAGCAGTTCTCCGTATGTCGGGTACGGCAGGTATTCCTTTGCTGTGATAAGTTCAAGTTCGTCGGCAGCGGCGCGCAATTTATCCATGACAGGAATTATCTTGTCTTTATATGCGAATGCGACCTCGTTTACCGTACTCAGCTTTTTAAGATCGGCAAGCTTTGAGTCGAGCGCATTGACTGCCGCATCGGCCTTGTTTATGAGAGAGGTCAGCGATCCGAGCAATTTCTCCTCGTAGCTCAGGTCTATATCCGGCATGAGGGAACGTTTTTTGAGTGCAGTGTCCGCTACCGCACCCGAATAGCGGAGTGCTGACGGGATTATCTGGGTTCTTGCCATATCCGACATAGTGAGCGCCTCTATATTCAGTATCTTGCAGTAGTTCTCGAACATTATCTCGTCGCGTGCTTTCATCTCATTATAGGACATGACCTTATTGCCGACAAAGAGATCTATATTCTTTTGATCCATAAAGTGCGCGAGCGCCTCAGGCGTAGTCTTGAAGTTGGAGAGGCCGCGTTTTTCAGCCTCTTTTATCCATTTGTCGTCATAGCCGTTTCCGTTGAAAATGATACGCTTGTGTTCTTTGATCGTACGGCGGATCAGGGAGTGAAGGGCAGATTTGAAATCATCCGCGGCTTCCAGTTCGTCTGCAAACTCTCGGAGAACCTGTGCGACCGCAGTGTTGAGAACGGTATTGGGATCGCCGATCGACTGCGATGAGCCGAGCATGCGGAACTCAAATTTATTGCCTGTAAATGCAAAGGGCGACGTTCTGTTCCTGTCGGTAGTGTCCTTGGGGAACTTGGGAAGGACGTGCACACCTATCCTGAGGAGCTCCTTCTCCTTCGATCCGACGTGAGATTCTTTTTCGACCGCATCGAGTATAGCGGCGATCTCGTCTCCTACGAATATGGATATTATTGCGGGAGGTGCCTCATTCGCGCCGAGTCTGTGGTCATTTCCGGCGGAGGCGACAGATATCCTGAGCAGATCCTGATATTCATCGACTGCCTTGATTATTGCGGCGAGGAAGAGCAGGAACTGTGCGTTTTCAGCGGGAGTATCGCCGGGTTCAAGCAGATTTATCCCGTTGTCCGTCGATATCGACCAGTTGTTATGTTTTCCGGAGCCATTGACCCCCTCGAACGGTTTTTCGTGCAGGAGACATACAAGGCCATGGCGCCTTGCGACCTTCTGCATTATTTCCATGGTGAGCTGGTTGTGGTCGGTCGCTATGTTGGTAGTGGAAAATATCGGCGCTAACTCATGCTGTGCCGGCGCTACCTCATTATGTTCAGTTTTTGCCATTACTCCGAGGCGCCACAGCTCTTCGTCAAGGTCCTCCATGAATTCCTTGACCTTTGGTTTTATCGTTCCGAAATAGTGGTCCTCCAGCTCCTGTCCCTTAGGAGCTTTTTTGCCGAAAAGGGTCCGTCCGGTAAATATAAGATCGGGGCGTTTGTCGAAAAGCTCCTGTGTCACGAGAAAGTATTCCTGTTCTGCGCCGACTGTTGTCTTAACACTTGTAGTCTCTGTGTTGCCGAAGAGGCGAAGTATTCTGAGGGTCTGTTTATTTATTACCTCCATTGAACGGAGGAGAGGAGTTTTTTTGTCGAGAGCGTCGCCTGCAAAAGAGCAGAACGCGGTCGGGATATACAGTGTTTTATCCTTTATAAATGCATAAGATGTAGGGTCCCATGCGGTATATCCCCTGGCCTCAAAGGTGGCTCTCAGCCCGCCTGAGGGGAAACTGGATGCGTCCGGCTCACCTTTTACGAGCTCCTTGCCGCGGAACTCCATGATGACTCGTCCGCTGCCATCGGGAGATATGAAGCTGTCGTGCTTTTCCGCCGTTATACCGGTGAGTGGCTGGAACCAGTGTGTGAAATGAGTCGCACCTTTCTCGATCGCCCAATCCTTCATAGCATTCGCCACTACGTTTGCAAGGTCGATATCAAGGTGCTTACCCTTTTTTATGGTGTTCTGCATCGCAACGTAGGTTTCCTTTGGTAGGCGTTCCTTCATTGTCGCGTCGTCAAATACCATAGAGCCGAACATCGATGTAACTTCGTTCATATAAAACTCCTTACTTTAAATCTACGTGCGGGACCGCCTGTGTAAGTTTTCCGCACTTTTAAGTGTTGAAGCGGGTCCGTATTGCTACAAAAAAGAACGACAAGATACGATGAGTGAAATATCTCCATCGACCTCTATGTCGTTCTTCGGATTGAATTATACAATAAAGTAGCTATTTTGTCAAGTGGTATTTTAAAAAATCAGTTGCCGCATTCTATACTTATGCTGTTGAACAGCGCAAGAAGATCTTTGACCTGCGTTTTCTCTTTTTCTGCGCCGTATCTGTCTAGTACTATATCGCCTTTATGCATCATTATCATCCTGCTGCCGTAATCGACAGCATAGCGCAGATTGTGCGTGACCATTATCGCGGTCAGATGCTTTTGTTTGACTATGCGGTCGGTCAGTTCCATTATGGTCTCTGCCGTCTTCGGATCCAGCGCGGCGGTGTGTTCATCTAATATGAGAAATTTGATAGGTGTCATCGTCGCCATTATCAGTGAGAGAGCCTGGCGCTGTCCTCCCGAGAGCAGTCCGACGCGCACATCCATTTTATCCTCAAGTCCGAGACCCAGAGGCTCGAGCAGAGAACGGTAATAGAGGTGTTTGCTTTTGACGACTCCGGGGCTTATGCCGAAGCGTTTCCCCTTATTGCCGGCAAGTGACATGTTCTCCTCGATAGTTAGATTCGGGCAGGAACCGAGCGACGGATTCTGGTATACTCTCCCTATATATCTGTAACGCTTATATTCGGGGTCTTTTGTTATATCTTTGCCGTCTATTGATATTTTCCCGCCTTCTACCGGGATCGAGCCGCAGATTATATTGAGAAGCGATGTCTTTCCGCTGCCGTTGGAGCCCACGACCGACAGAAATTCTCCCTCGTCTACATTAAGGCTGAATCCGTTGAACAAGGTCATTTCCGTGATCTCGCCGGGGTTGTATATTTTTTTGATATTTTTTATCTCAAGCATTGTTCTTCACCTCTCCGCTTTTTGCCGGCCTTTTCTTCCTTTTGATACTTCCGACAGCGAGTATTATAAGGAAGAGCGCGGCGGATATCAGATTCAGAAGATTAGCCGGCATCCCTATCTGTATCGCACCCTGAATACAGAGCTTATAGATAATGCTCCCTATCACAGCGGCAGTTGTGCCTTTTATCCAGCTGACATGCTTGAAGACGGTTATTCCTATAAGAACTGCGGCAAGTGCAAAGACCATCTGTCCGGTACCCATCATACTGCTGAATGCTCTCTGCTCCTGGCATACCATACATCCGGCAAGCGCGACAAGTGCGTTCGAGATCGAAAGCCCCATGATTTTGGTTTTCCCGCTGTCTTTTGCAAGCGTGGTTATAAAGGTAGGATTGTCGCCCGCGCCGCGGAGCATAAGTCCGCTTTTCGTCTTGAAATACAGGTCTAGTACGATCTTTACTATTATTGCGATTATTATCGCAAAAATAAATTTACGGTATATCAGTTTTGTATCTCCTAATGGCAGGAGAGAAAAAACTGTATCGTTGCCTATCAGAGATAGGGAAGATCCGGCTATCTGAAGATTGACCGAATACAGTGCGGTCATGGTTATTATACCGGCAAGAAGGTCTCTGACTCCGAGCTTTACGTGTATCATTCCGGTCACAAATCCGGCCAGCGCGCCCGTTAAAAGCGACACCGGTATAGTAAGGTACGGATTCGCACCGTTTGTTATCATAAATGCGGTTATGGCCGCTCCGAGCGGGAAACTGCCATCGACCGTAAGATCCGGGAAATCAAGTATTTTATAGGTGATAAAAACTCCGTAGGCTATGAGGCCGTAAATAAAGCCTTGGGTCAGGGTACTAATCAGCAGATCGAGCATTTTAAAAAACTTCCTTTATAAAGCATTAATAAGGTCTGCGCCCCTGGATGGAGCGCAGACTTGTTTCCGGAGATTTAGGATACAGATGTATCCTCTGCAGCGGCGAGCACGTCTGCAGGTATTGCGATTCCGAGCTCATTTGCGGCGGTGGAGTTTACATAATACGAAAAATCGGTTACGTAGAAAATATCGAGTTCGTCTGCGGTTTTCTCGCCGCGGAGTATCTGAGCTGCCATCTTTCCGGTCTGTTTGCCGAGCTCAAAATAGTCGATTCCGGCAGAGGCTACACAGCCTATCTTGACTTGCTCTATCTCGGAGCCGTATACAGGGATCCCGGCCTCATTTGTCTTTTCAAGTATTGAGGCGAGGACGTTCACGACGTTGTTGTCAGTCAGATTGGAGAAACAGTCGACGTTTTGCGATATGAGTGCGTCTGCGGCCATAGTTACTTCGGACTGGGAGGTGACGCCTATGTCCACTATCTCAAATCCGTAGCTCGTCGCGGCGGCTTTGTAGTCGGCTATCGTGGATACCGAGTTGGGCTCGCTCGTCGTATAGATTATTCCTATTCTGGTTGCGTCGGGCTGCATTTTGCGTATCAGTTCGAGCTGAGCGTTGACAGGGAGTTTGTCGGATGTTCCTGTCACGTTACCGGTGGTCAGATTGGCCTGTGCCGGATCAGAGATCGCCGTGAATATCACAGGTATATCCGTACCCTCGGCGGCGGCATAGCAGGTGGTTGCGGACGGGGTAGCTATAGCGCACATAAGTGCGACGTTTTTGGAGGAGAAGCTCTGAGCGATCTGTATGGCGGTGTTATCATTGCTGCCGGCATTCTGATAGTCTATTTTGAAATCGACGCCCTCAACGAGTCCAGCCTCTTTAAGCCCCTCTATGAATCCGAGACGGCAGTTGTCGAGAGATGGGTGCTGAGCGTACTGAGAAATGCCGATGACCGGGATATCGTCTCCACATGAGGAGAGCAGGGCAGACGAGGAGATGAGCATTGTTACTGCGATCGCGGAAGCTATTATTTTTTTGAATATGTTTTTCATTGTTGTTTATCCTTTCGTTACTTGTGATGTGTCGGCATGAAGGACCGTTATCTTCCTTTGTGTCATGCATAGTCTTCTTTGTTCTGTCATTGTGGTCGTTTTCAGTGCCGCCATCGCGGCTCAAAGAGAAAGTAGTTCATAAGTAACTCCGTTATAGTTTAATGTTTTTCGTTCTGACTGTTTTGACTGCCGCTCGTGGAAAAACAAAAAGTCCCGAGCGAAAACTCGCTCGGGACGGAACAAACTCCGCGGTGCCACCCGAATTGGCGCTTTTGCGCCCTCCTTAGTGCATACGTAAATATGCTGCGCATTTGTCACAGGAGCGCTACCCGTCGACTGCTACTTGCGCTTTTGCGCTTTCGGTCGCCCTCATAAGCCCATTCGCCGTAAATTTCACTGCCGCGATCACACCGCCCGCGGCTCTCTGTAAGTTTCCGATACGGTTACTCTCCTTAATCATCGGTTTAATTGTTGCTAATTGTATCATATCGTTTTTGTTTTGTCAACAGATTTTTTCAAAAAAATGATTTTTTTCGGGTAAAACAGGCTCAGGAAGAGCAAATTCTTGAAAAAACGCAAAAAAAGTATTGACAATCACCCGGGCACGGTAATATAATAGACGGGAACAAAGGTGTTCACTTAAACGGGGGATTATCTCTGTTTTCGTGAGCGCTTTATTGTTTTAAACGGGCATATATGTTTCTCCGGTGAACATCAGGGTTAAAAAATGACATTCAGATCCGGCATGTACCGATATTTATATGATATGCGTATCATGCCCGCGCGTTATCTTCTTATCAGGATGTAATTTTATATATTTCAGAGAGGTGCTGTATGGAAATCAGTATAACAAGGACAAAAACTCCGAAACAGAAGCCGAAGGCAGGGGAAAAACTGCCGTTCGGGCATATATTTACGGATCATATGTTCCTTATGGATTACAACGAGGGCAGGGGCTGGCATGATGCAAGGGTAGTTCCGTTCTCGGATATAACCCTCTCTCCCGCCGCCATGGTCTTCCACTACGGACAGGAGATGTTTGAGGGGCTCAAGGCATACCGTGGAAAGAACGGGGAGGCTTATCTTTTCCGTCCCGATATGAACGCCAAAAGGGCAAACAACTCAAATGAAAGACTCTGCATCCCCACGATACCCGTCGAGGATTTTGTTCAGGCGGTCAAGACCATTGTCGATGTCGACCGCGACTGGATCCCCTCCGACGAAGGGACTTCTCTTTACATAAGACCGTTTATAATTGCGACAGACGCACATCTCGGTGTGCATCCATCATCTTCATATATATTCTGCATAATCCTCTCTCCCTCGGGAGCTTATTATGAAAGCGGACTTCAGCCGGTCGGCATCTGGGTCGAGGATGAGTATGTCCGTGCTGTACGCGGCGGGATCGGTTATGCAAAGACGGGCGGCAACTACGTTGCAAGCCTCAAGGCACAGCAGAAGGCGTATGACTCCGGATATTCTCAGGTGCTCTGGCTCGACGGAGTCGAAAGAAAATATATTGAAGAAGTCGGCGCGATGAACATCTGCTTTAAAATAAACGGCAAAATCGTAACTCCGGCTATAAATGGGTCGATCCTTCCCGGTATAACCAGGGACAGTATACTTCGCCTCTGCCGTGACTTCGGATATGAGACTGAGGAGAGAAAAATATCGATAGACGAGCTTATCGACGCACAGGACAACGGCACTCTCGAGGAGGTGTTCGGCACCGGTACTGCAGCGGTCGTATCTCCTGTCGGAAAGCTCAGATACAAGGATCGTGTGATGACGATCGGCGACGGAAAAATCGGAGAGCTGACCCAAAGGCTCTACGATACTCTTACCGGTATACAGTGGGGAAAGATAGATGATCCTTACGGATGGAGAGTCACCGTCTGATATTCGCCGTCACTCATATATTTTACGTCAAAAACAGGGAGGCTCCGGCCTCCCTTTTTTATTTTTTCCGTTCTCATTCGCGGGCTCTTCGGCTTTATATCAATAACTAAAACATATAGCAAATATATTGGCTATAACTTATACAAATATCAAATATAGAAATTATATATAACCGGAACTGAGCAAAAAAACGGCTCAGCCTTGCAATTGAAATAAAAGTATAGTAAAATATATAAGGAATAAAGTAGGATCCGCCGCCTCGGCTATTTTACGATGGTCGTTTGGATTATAGCGATATGTTGCGGTTAAAAAAAGGAATAAGGAGATACGAATGAGCGAATTTTATGAGAATCCTCTGTGCCAGCGCTATGCCGGCGATGAGATGAAGCGAATTTTTTCCTCTGACAGAAAATTTTCAACATGGAGAAAGCTGTGGGTAGCGCTTGCGGAAAGCGAGAAAGAACTCGGTCTGGATATAACGGACGAGCAGATCGAGGAAATGAAGGCGCACATATACGATATAGATTTTGACAGGGCAAAGCAGTATGAAAAGGAGTTGCGTCATGACGTTATGGCGCATGTGCGCACTTACGGAGATGCCTGCCCCTCTGCAAAGCCGATAATACATCTCGGAGCGACTTCCTGCTACGTCGGGGACAATACCGATATAATCGTAATGCGCGATGCACTGCTCTTGATAAAGCGTTCTCTTGTCACCGCTATAAGTGAGCTCGGCAAATTCGCGCATAAATACAAGGACGTACCGACCCTTGCGTATACTCATTTTCAGGCGGCTCAGCCAACAACGGCAGGAAAGAGAGCGACGCTTTGGGCGCAGGATCTTATAATGGATCTGGAAAATCTAGATCATGTACTTTCAAATCTTAAATTGCTCGGATGCAAGGGAACTACCGGCACAGGCGCATCCTTCCTCGCGCTTTTTGACGGAGATACGGAAAAGGTCAAGGATCTTGAGAGGCGTATAGCAAAGAAGATGGGATTTGAGTCGTGCATGGCGGTCTCCGGTCAGACTTACAGCAGGAAGGTGGATTATTTCGTGCTTTCCGTTCTTTCCGGAATAGCGCAGAGCGCCTGCAAATTTGCGGGAGACATTCGTCTGCTTGCGCACATGAAGGAATTTGACGAGCCCTTTGAGTCGAAACAGATAGGCTCCTCTGCGATGGCATACAAGCGCAATCCTATGCGCTGCGAGCGTATAGCTTCGCTTTCCAGATATGTAATCGCCGACTGCATAAATCCGGCTGTTACTGCGTCTACGCAGTGGCTCGAGAGGACGCTTGACGACTCGGCAAACAGGAGAATATCTATCCCGGAGGCTTTCCTGGCTACGGACGGGATACTTGCACTTTATATAAATGTTATTTCCGGCGGAACTCTGTATCCCAAGGTCATGAAAAAGCATCTTGACGAGGAGCTTCCTTTCATGGCGACAGAAAACATACTGATGCACTGCGTCAAAAAGGGCGGAGACCGTCAGGAGCTGCACGAGGCTATACGCTCTCTGTCTGTGGAAGTTACAAAGCAGATAAAGCTGGAGGGGAAGGACAATAACCTTCTTGACCTTATTCTGAAGGACCCCAGGTTCGGACTCACTGAGGAGGATATGAGGCATATACTCAACGTGGAAAACTTTATCGGTATGGCGCCCGCGCAGACCGAGGAATTCATCCGGCAGCAGATAGATCCCGTTCTGGAGCGCAACCGTGATTTCGTCGGTGTGGATGTGAGCATCAGCGTTTGATATCGCGTGAGTTGTCCGCGTTTTACGGGGATTTGTCTCGGCAATTCTATTAAAAAACTAAAAAGCAAAAACATAAAAGGAGATTAATAACTATGCTCAGCGCTATCGTAGGTATAAACTGGGGTGACGAAGGAAAAGGAAGAATGGTCGACCTGCTTTCGAGCCGTTATGATATAGTGTGCCGTTATCAGGGGGGGAACAACGCAGGACACACAGTCGTGAATGAAAAAGGAAAGTTTATTCTTAACCTCCTCCCGTCCGGAATACTCAGAGATGAGACCGTAAACGTTATGGGCAACGGTATGGTCATAGACCTCGAGCACCTGTTCGGTGAAGTGCAGCGTCTCAGAGACGCAGGCATCACGGTCACGTCAGATCACCTTAAGATCTCGGACAAGGCAACGATATGTATGCCGTATCATAAGCTCCTGGACTGCCTTGAGGAGGATCGTCTCAAGGACAAGAAATTCGGCTCGACGCGCCGAGGAATAGCTCCGGTGTATGCGGATAAGTATATGAAAAAAACGCTCCGGATGGGAGACCTTCTTTCCGGGGATACCCTCATGCAGAAGATCAAGGATATCGTAGAGTGGAAAAACCTCACGATCAACGGCGGATACAAACACGATAAGATCAAAGCGGACGACATGTATTGGTGGCTCATGAAGTACGGCATGCCGTTCAAGGATTATATAACCAACACGACCGAATATCTCACAAACGCGGTAAAAAGAGACAAAAATATCATGTTTGAGGC
>CALWTR010000008.1 GCA_944384525.1 uncultured Clostridia bacterium | reverse complement strand
GGAAAGTGTGATAACTGCGGCGCCGATATGCCTAACAACGAGGGCGGCGGAAACGAAGGCGGAGGCGGCAGCGGCGGCGGTGACGGCGGCGGTGATATAGTCCGCAACTGGTGGGAGGATGTAGACTTTGAGGATGGCAGACTTTCCGTCCAGATAAACACCTCTTCCAACAACGGAGAGCTCACCTCCAGAAGCCTCAGATATCTGGCAGGTCAGGGCATACCTTCAACTCCTACTCAGGTAGACCGTCTTGTTGCTGTCCGCAACCAGGAGATGGCGACGAACCTCGGACTTTCAGTCACATACTCTACTCAGGAATACACCTGGGGGAATGCTGAAGGCGCTATATCCACTCTTATAAAGTCTGGTGACTCGAGCGTAGCGGATATATTTGTCGATTACATATACGATATGACCTGTGCGTCCCTGAAGGATAACTTTGCGAATATCATATCGACGGCTGAGTCCAGAACGCCGAACTACTTCTTTGCAGAGCAGGGCGAAGACTCGAGCTATCTGACCTACTTCACCGAGGAAGGATACATGGAAGAGTTCATGAAGTCCATGTCTCTTTCGATAAAGAAGATGTATCTTGTCGGATCTGACTATCTGACCGACCTTGTCCGTGCGATGTTCGTGGTACCGGTCAACGTCAACCTTATCGAGAGCGTTACTACCAATAATGCGGGACTTACCGAGCTCTTTGATGTCATAGAGAGAGGCGAATGGACTTACAGCAAAATGGCTGAGTACTCCGAAGCGGTTTATCAGGATACCGACGGAATACCCGGCGAGACCATAGGCGATACTCTCGGATTCGCGATCGGTTCAAGCTCCGGACTTCCCGCATCCGGTATACTTTACACGACCAGTGTCGTCATCATAGAGAGAGAAGTAAATGATGACGGTTCCTATACTGTATGGTACGAGGATGAGAACCAGGATCTTTATAATTTCTTCAATGTCCTTGACGTTTTCATGGATGCGAACGGCACTGCGGCATTTAAAAATACCGATACTACCACCGCAGGATCTACCGCGCTTGATGCGATAAGAAACCAGTTTGCGATAGATAAGATACTTTTCGGCGGATATATAGATATAGGCGCACTTGAGGATGAAATATTCCAGAATATGGAGAACAGCTTCGGAGTTGCTCCTGCACCTGTTTACAGAGCAGGGGATACTTATCTTACGACTATACACAACATCGGCCGTGTAGCCGGCATAAGGGTCAATACCCAGAGATTCCCGCAGGCAACTGCATTCCTGCACTATCAGTCGACTCACTCCTCCGATATACTCGATGAGTATTATTACTACGATCTGCTTTATGCGGCAGGCAAGGATTCCAAGAGCCAGGAGATGATAGTTTATATAAGGGATAATATCCGCTCCTCTTTCGATAAGATATATGAGGATGCGATAGCTAACTACTTCTCCTCTCAGGATACCGAGGCGGCATCCAAGAAGTGGCACGAGATACTCAATCAGTATAACTTCCAGGCCGGCGACCATATCCAGACTCTCTACCGCGACTATGTAAACGCGAAGAAGGAAAGACTGGCTCAGCTGAAGACCCAGTTCGATACATTTACAGAGTGATCATCATAAGTAAAGCCCCCGGGAATTTCCCGGGGGCTTTTATATCGGTAAAACTAATTTAAGAAATTGAGTCTCATTTAAAAGCGTCCACAATATCTCTTTTGGCGTTGCAGACCTCTGTTATGAACAGGTTGTCAAGCGGGGAGAGCACATAGCCTTTTTTGTGTATCAGAACGTCTTTATACACTTTCGGGTTTACGTCGCACCGTCTCTGTACGATCCCGTGCATACGGCAAATATTTTCCGGTAAAGGAGATACCCACATGAAGGTGTCCGGGATTTCGCCGAGCAGATCGAATTGACTTGCCCGCTCGAAAATATATATCCTCTTGTCGGTGTATTCGGCTATTTCAGCTTTTCTGATATCCGGAACCGGAACGGACGGGACGTAGGGATCGGGATGCGTTATCTCAATGTAACCGGCAAGATCCGCCTCGGTTACTGTATTAAGACCTGCCAGGGGAGAATTTACTGATACTGCAAGCAGGTATGTGAACTCCGTTATTGTTTGTGATACTATCCCTTTTTCCTCGAACATAGCGCTGTACTGCGGCTCAAAGGCGCGCTGATACCGTACTATACCGAGGTTGTATTCGTCCTGGAGCACGTTTGTCACTGTTCGCATCGAGTTTGTCTCGCGGTATGTTATCTCTGCGGGTAACTCCGCATCTATGTGCTTTGCGAATTCGGTGAAGCCTTTTGAAATATAGCTTGCGCGTGGTACAGATACAGAAAACTTCTGCTTTTTGTGCTTTGCGTCGCGGAAGACAGACTCCATCTCATCTACCTGCGCCAGTATACGCCTGGCGTACTGCAGAAATTTTTCACCGTCCTCCGTTACGATTATCCCTTTGGCGCTGCGTTCGAATATCACCGCTCCGATAGAGTCCTCAAGTTCTTTTATCGCGCGGCTCAGATTCGGCTGTCCCATGTAGAGATTTTCGGCGGCCTTACTTATTGAATGTGTCTTTGCTATTTCAAGCGCGTATTTAAGGTGGAGAATATTGTTCATCAGGCGTGTACCTTTCCGTCACTTATAACTGGCATTCACATTATACGTTATATATATTATAACATAAAACTGTGGCGCAGTAAATGCTTTTCTATATTCCGCTGACCACGACCTCCACATTTCCTTGTAGCTCCAGTTGACCTAGACCTGCCGGTATGAAATAGCTGTCGCCTTTATTAAGCGGGCAGACCATGCCGCAGGCATGTATTTCTCCACGGCCCTCAATCGCTATTATGGATAAGAAACCCGAGCTTTTTGAGCATATAGATACCTTGTCTTTACAGTCGATATGCCGGACGTAAAAGTAACGGCAGTGAACAAGGGTGTCCGGCGGATCGGAGGGATCTGACGCGCCTTGCCTTATTTCAAGGCATTCCTGATCGGAAAAGTTCTTGACGACATCGAGAGCTTTTTTTATGTGTAGCTCTCGTCCGTGCCCGGAGCTGTCCTTCCTGTCGTAATCGTAGAGCCGGTATGTAACGTCTGAGTTTTGCTGTATCTCAAGTATAACTATACCTGCCCCTATCGCATGAGGCATACCTGCCGGGATGAAGAAACAGTCTCCGGCTTTTACGGGGACATGGCGAAGTACGTCTTCGGTCCTGCCCTTGCTGATCGCTTCAGACAGCGATTTTTCGTCTTTCCCGGGGAGCAGTCCGTATATGAGCTCCGCACCGGCGCGCGCCTTCAATATATACCACATTTCGGTCTTTCCGAGATCGTTTTCCTCCCTGAGAGCATAATCGTCGGACGGATGGACCTGGACCGAGAGCTTGTCGTGCGCATCGATGAATTTAATGAGAAGAGGGAAACGCCCTCCTTCGTTTCCGACAGCGTCATAACCTTGTGCCAGCGATTCGGAAATATATTGCATGAGAGTCATCCCCGCATATTCTCCGTTCTCTATGATGCTCGTGTCTTTTTCTCTTACGGAAAGCTCCCATGTCTCTGCGAGCCGGTCGTAGGAAGAGGTTTTGTTATATTCTTCTTTCAAATATGAACCGCCCCATATAGCGGTTTTGTCAATATAAGTTAGCTTTATAGGGTATTTGTTCATCTTTTTGAGAGCACTTCTTTTTCATAGTCTTTTACTTCTGACAGCCATTTATCCCTCACCGGAACTCCCATAAGATCGCAGTAGTGATCCCAAACAGCGCCGAAAGGATAGCTTTTGAGTTCCTCTGTAATAGCGAGCCTGGAGGTGTAGTCGCCGTCAAGTTCGGCATTGCGCAGTTTTTCTGCGGGTTCGAGCAGGCTTCTCAGCAAAGCCTTTATCATGTTTCTCGTCCCGATGACCCACGCCGCTATCCGGTTTATAGAGGCGTCAAAATAGTCAAGCCCTATGTGCGTCCGATCGGTGAGTCCGTCACGCACGATCGCGGAGGCGACCGCGTTCAGCTCGTCGTCGTAAATAACGACATGGTCGGAGTCCCAGCGTACAGGCCTGCTTACATGCAGATTGAGCTCATCGGTATACATGAGGACGGAGGATATTTTGTCAGATATCACCTCTGTCGGGTGGAAATGTCCGGAGTCGAGCGTGTACGCTATATTTCTGCTTGCGGCATAGCCGAGTGCAAATTCGTTCGATGCGACGGTATAGCTTTCGACGCCTATGCCGAAAAGTTTGGATTCGAGCGCGTCAAGGTGATATTTGGGATCCAGCTTTTCCGATATGACTTCGTCCAGCGCCTCCGCCATCCTGATCCGGGGCGCCATGCGGTCATAGGGTATATCTTTGTAGCCGTCAGGGAACCAGAGGTTGTTTACGCTTTTTATTCCGAGTGATCTGCCGAAATACTCGCTTATCCTGCGCGAGCGCTTGCAGTGTTCTATCCAGAAATCCCGTACTGCCTTGTCTGCGGAAGATATTGTAAATCCGCTGGCCGCCATAGGATGGGAAAAACATGTGGGATTGAAATCGAGACCTATATTTTCTTCTTTTGCATAATCGACCCATCCGCTGAAGTGCCGCGGCTCAAGCTCATTTATATCGGTCTTTCCATCCGTTTCCGCATATATCGCATGCAGGCTCAGCTTGTGCTTGCCGGGGATGAGCGAGAGAGCCTTGCTTATATCCTGGCGAAGCTCAGATACACAGCGGGCGCGGCCGGGATAGTTTCCGGTCGTCTGTATACCGCCGGTCAACTCCTCGCCGGACATGAATCCCTTAACATCGTCTCCCTGCCAGCAGTGTATTGATACCGGGATCGTGCGAAGTTTTTCAAGTGCCGCGTTCGTATCGACTCCCGCCTCAGCGTATATGGCTCTTGCTATCTTATAATTTTCTTGTGTATTTTTGTTCATATGATCATCTCCTCGTTTTTTGGGGCGACCTCTGCTTATTTGAGTGCGGAGGCACCGATATATTTTTTGTATTCAGGGAAAACGGCGTTCCATGTTTCCGGGTCGTCCGGCAGATAAGTCTTGAGCTCCGTGCTGTTGCGGATCATTTCTCGTGCGTCCTCCAGCGACTTGATCTCTCCCAGCGATATAAGCTGTACCGCGGCGTTCCCCATTACGGTCGCCTCGGCCGGACCTGCAATAACTGTGGCTCCGGTAGAGGAGGCTGTCATGCGGCAGAGGAAAGTATCCTTTATCCCGCCGCCGAACATATTTATCGTCTTATAATTTTTTCCGGTGAGATCAGAGAGCTTTTCAAAATTGAGTTTGTATTTCATCGCCAAGGATTCATATATGCACCTCATTATTTCTCCGCGCGTTTTCGGTACAAACTGTCCGGTGACACGGCAGAATTCCGATACCCGGCCTGGTATATCCCCCGATGTCTCGAATTCAGGTGCGTCGCAGTCTATAAAACAGCGGAACGGTTCTGCCGCTGTTGCCTCACGCTCCAGGTCGGCATAGGTAACATTTTCGCCTTGCTTTAACCAGTGTCTGCGGGATTCCTGTATAAGCCAGAGTCCCATTATGTTTTTAAGGAATCGGGTGCTGTTGTATCCGCCCTCGTTTGTGTACTGTGCAGCAAGGCTTTTTTCATTTATGAGCGGAGCGGAGAGCTCTGTCCCGAACAGAGACCATGTTCCGCAGGATATATATACAAAGTCCCCTTTTGCGGGAGCCGCGGCGACCGCACTCGCTGTGTCATGAGTGCATACTGCAATAACGGGAATGCTCTCGCATGAGAGTTCGGCGCAGATTTTGTCAGAGAGATTTCCGTAAATTTCACCGGCATTTATCATCGGAGCTATCAGTGACGGAGATATCCCGAGCGCCTCCAGAATGTAACTGTCCGGTTCTCTGCGCACTGGATCCAGGAAATTAGAGGTAGAGGCGATCGTCTTTTCGCATCTCATTTTCCCGGTCAGAAAATAAGCTATAAGGTCCGGTATGAAGAGTATCTTATCGGCGCACGCCAGAATGTCAGGCCGCATTTTTCTGAGATAATACAGCTGATACAGAGTATTTATTCGCATGGTCTGGCTCCCTGTTCTGGCATAAAGCTCTTTTTCCGGGAGTATCCCCGCCACCTCTGCCGGCAGTCCCTCCGTACGCGTATCGCGGTAGTGCACGGGATTGGAGATCAATTCGCCGTATCGGTCTATCAGTCCGAAATCCACCCCCCAGGTGTCGATGCCGATGGCGTCTATCTTTGAGAGCTTGACGGCTTTGAGTATCGCCTGCTTTACTTCATACATAAGACGCGGGAAATCCCAGTACATGCGGTCTCCCAGTATCACGGTGTCGTTGGGGAAGCGATGAACCTCTGTCATTTCCATCTTCCCGTCCCGGCAGGAAACGAGCATAGCGCGTCCGTTCGATGCGCCGAAGTCAAATGCCAGCACATTCTTTGCCATAGTATTTCCTCCTCTGTGTTCGGTGGTTACGGCGCTTGGCGCCGGAGTATGGATCACGTCGGTATTATACCTTAAATAAATTATATTACAGCGGCCGCGTCAAATCAAGGCATATTGTTTACCGAAACAGACGTCTGTTTTGACATTGCGGAGCGCACTTTCCGACTTTGATCGTATTATGATTATACCACAGCCGCTACTCTTTGTCTATGACGGCAACTCGCCTTGAAAAACATTGTGTTTTTTATGTGTTTGAATGCGCGTTTTTTTTGGTATAAAGCACTTTTATTGGCTTGAAAATTGAATACTGCCAATATATAATTAAGGTGTAAATGCGCGTCGGAACGGGTAGGTATGCCGCCATAGCGGTACCGGGGACATTTTCCCGTCTTACGCGCTATGGTCTCAGGGTGTTTTTCTGATTTGAAAAATATTTGCTGACGGAATAACTTTAAAAATACAGGAGGATTTCGGATATGGCTGAAAGCAGACTTATAGGCGGGTATCCCGTTATCGGGATCAGACCGACGATAGATGGGCGCAGAGGTGCGCTGAAGGTCAGGGAATCGCTCGAGGAGCAGACAATGAATATGGCACGCTCCGCGGCGGAACTTTTCAGGAACAATCTTCGTTATTCCAACGGGGAGCCGGTCAAGGTCGTCATAGCCGACACTACGATAGGCAGAGTGGCCGAGAGCGCCGCGTGCGAGGAAAAATTCAGGAGAGAGTGCGTAGATATCACGCTTACCGTCACCCCATGCTGGTGTTACGGATCCGAGACTATGGATATGAACCCGCATACGATAAAGGGCGTGTGGGGCTTTAACGGCACAGAGAGGCCCGGAGCGGTGTATCTTGCCTCCGTACTCGCGACTCACGCTCAGAAGGGTCTTCCCGCGTTCGGTATATACGGCAAAGAGGTATGCGATGCAGACTGCACCGAAATACCGGAGGATGTAAAGGAAAAACTGCTCCGATTCGGAAGAGCGGCGGTTGCGGCGGCGACTATGCGCGGAAAATCCTACCTTCAGATAGGCTCTATCACAATGGGTATCGGCGGCTCGATCATAGACTCCGGATTTATAGAGGATTATCTTGGTATGCGTGTCGAGTCTGTTGATGAGGTCGAGATAATAAGGCGCATGGATAAACATATTTATAACGAGGATACTTATCGCCGCGCTCTGAAGTGGATAAAGGAAAATTGCCGTGAAGGTCTTGATAAAAACCCGGACTTCATAAAGATGTCACCGGAGGAAAAAGAGCGGGAATGGGAGTTCCTAGCCAAGCTCGCTATAATAATCAAGGATCTGATGAACGGGAACAAGGACCTCCCCGAGGGATGCGAGGAGGAGGCAGTCGGACACAACGCCATAGCCGCAGGGTTCCAGGGCCAGAGACAGTGGACTGATTTTTACCCGAACTGCGATTTCGGAGAGGCCATACTGAATTCCTCCTTTGACTGGGAGGGCGTCAGGGAGCCGTATATACTTGCGACAGAAAACGATGTCCTCAACGGACTTGGAATGCTCTTTATGAAATTGCTTACAAACCGCGCTCAGATATTTGCGGATGTGCGGACTTATTGGAGCGCTGCATCTGTGCGCCGCGTTACCGGGTATGAGATCGAGGGACACGCAAAGGATGCGGGCGGATTCATCCATCTCATAAACTCCGGCGCCGCATGCCTTGATGCGAGCGGAGAGGCAACTGATGAGAACGGCAATCACCTGATAAAGAGATGGTACGAAGTTACCGATAAGGACGTAAAGGCGATCATGGACGCGACCGAATGGTGCGCGGCGGACAGCGGATATTTCCGGGGCGGCGGATTCTCCTCACGCTTTGAGACAAAGTGCGAGATGCCCGCGACAATGATAAGGCTCAATCTTGTAAAGGGGTTGGGACCGGTACTTCAGATAGCAGAGGGGTGGACCGTTCACCTTCCGGAAAAGGTGTCCGATACGCTTTGGAAGCGCACTGATTACACATGGCCCTGCACATGGTTCGCTCCGCGCTGCGACGGCGTTGAGGGCGGTGCATTCTGCGATGCATACTCTGTCATGAACAACTGGGGCGCAAATCACGGCGCGATATCATACGGTCATATAGGCGCTGATATAATCACTCTCGCATCTATTCTTCGTATACCGGTAGCTATGCATAATGTTCCCGATAAGGATATTTTCAGACCCGCGGCATGGAACGCCTTCGGTATGGATAAAGAGGGGCAGGATTTCAGAGCTTGCGCAAATTACGGCCCCACATTTAAAAAATGACTTTGTTTTAAAGCCTACGCGTTTGAATATGATCATATCTGGATATAAAAGCTTCCGCGTATAAGATTTATGGTCAAACAGCTATGTTCAAAGCGCAGTTGTATAAACAGTTGTATAAAAAGGTCTCCCGCTTTAATGACGGGAGACCTTTTTATATGTTATAACAACGGCAAAACAACACAGAATAGTAAACTATAATTTACAATTTAAAATTTAAAATTATATACCGGTCATTTGTCATAATTTATTGAGAACTCGTCGTACTGCGATCTCTTTTCGCCTATGTGCAGGATAGAGTTCACTATAGAGTCGCAGGCGCGCACACCGGTCTTTCGGAGCATGAGTAGCCGCTCTCCTATCTGGGTTATATATGAGACTGGCGGCATCGGCAGCTTCGAAAATTCCTTTGAATTTATCTGCTTGGATTTTGATGTTATGGATATATATCGGTCATACAGCGTGGATGTAAGGAGAGCGTAGAGCCCCCAGAGGAAATATGCGCCCATTTCGCTGCCGTCCGAAAACTCGATATAGGTGAGTTTGTTTTGCGTGCTGATAAAACGGTAGTTCGACAGCTGTGACGCAAGGTAGACCGCACAGTTGAGTCGTCTGTCGTCGCTTTTGGCAGGCACGCGTTTTATGACTATCATATTTTTGTTAGGCTGTACGAGCGATGGGATCGATGGCTTTATGAAGGAGTCCTTCTCGTTTTCACGGAAGACGATCATCCCGTTTTCGATAGACGAGGGGCGCAGCATGGGCACGGCGCCTTTCTGGGGCGAGCGGCAGAAAGCCCCGGGATATCTTGATTCTAGCACGAGCCCGGTACGCATCCTGAGCCTCAGTGAGGCGAATGTTTCGGGGAAGCGGTCGAGGAAGTTTATTATCTCTATCTCGTCGCGGCTCTTTACGAGCAGTATTGAGCAGTCATCTTTGTTGACGGCTCGTCCATATGATATAGGTGGGAGCATTTCGGTGTTTTCCCGGCTGCCGTTATCGGTAGATACGCTGTACATCACGGCGGCGGGAGCCCTTTTGCCCTTCTTGAGTTTTATTATGATATTTTTCTTCTGCGGCGGCAGGCGCTTCGGGTTTTTAGTCTTTGCGCAGAACAGGTGGATCCTTTCGATGTTGGAGTTTGACAGCAGTTCGCGCCGGTACGGTTCTGCGGCGGCAGAGGTCGCATATGCGGTTGGAAGCAGTGTCACGAGCTGACCGTTTTCCGTAAGGTTGTTTTCAGCAGTTTTGAGGAACAGAAGCGACAGGTCGCATTTCGCGGCAGTGACGCCGCCGGCCGCCTCCGCTTCGAGCGAGTCCTTGCTTACAAGGCATGACGGAGGGTTCATTATGATATAGTCGAACTTGTCGCGCTCTCTTCCCATGAACGTGACCGTATAATGCGTTTTTGAAAATACGACGTAATTCTCTTCATATACCGTGTAATAAAGCCTCGCGTTGAGATCGTGACGGAGCTTTTTACGGATCCGCTCCAGATTGTCGTATAGCATGGGCAAAAACATCGGATCGGTCTCATAGCAGGTCAGATATAAGTCTCCAACTCCGTCCCGAGCCAGCTTTTCGCATACCGCGGCGCTCAGTATCCCGGTCCCGGCGCCCGGGTCGAGAATAGTCGCAACATCGCTGCGTTCGGACGTGAACATATCGGCCATAAGTCTTGCCGTATCCTTTTTGGTAAAGAATCTTCCGATACGCCTGTTGTCGTTTTTTGAAATTTCACGTATCAGCTTCGCAGTGTTGCGAACTGCCATATTGAGCATATCGAATCCTCCCCCGGTAATTTCTGCCGCAAAATAAAGTCAAATTTATTTTATCATAAAAGCTAAACTCTTTCAAGTGATTTTGTATAAATATGTTGCATAATTTTTTTTCGTGTGGTATAATATGCACGGTAAAATATTTTTGTACCGCATTCAATATTTTGTCGGTAATGGTGATGTCCGGCAGTGCCGGCGGAGTCGGAAAGCCCGGAAAAGAAAGGAACAGTCAATAAAATGAGCAACGCAAGCAAGAACATTGTAAAGCTGCTTCATGTAAGCGATATACATCTTGACAGCCCGTATCTCGACTTGCCTCCGGAAAAGAGCGAGGAGAGGCGCAGAGAGCTGCGCGCAGCATTCATCAGGATGATGCAGTATGTGAGAGACAGAGGCGTCAACATAGTTCTTATATGCGGAGATCTTTTCGATATAGATTACGCTACCAATAACACCGCGGAAATAATAATACGCGAGATAAAGAACTCTCCGGATACCAAATTCGTCATAGCGCCGGGTAGCTCTGACCGCTATACGGATAACCCGATATATACATCAGGCAGGATGCCGTCCAACGTATATATCTTTTCTGATGATTCGCTCGGCAGATTCGACTTTGATGAGTATAACGTTACGGTATACGGCTGGGCGTTCCTGGGCAAGACTCATGGCGGGCACGTGCTCGGTTCGCGCCGCGCGGACGATAACACGCGGGTCAATATCGTAGCGGGGTACTGCGATCTTGACGGCGCCGAGGATTCCGGGCGCTGTCCTATCAGCCCGGCTGAGATACAGAACTTTGGCGCTGATTACTATGCTTTCGGTTCTCGTCACAGCGCGTCTGAGTTTGTTCGCGTAGGAGATTCGATATATAGTTATTGCGGAGCGCTCGAAAGCTGTTCTTTTTCCGATCCCGGGATGGGAGGAGCGAATCTCGTTGCAGTCGAATATGCGGACGAGGAGCTCTCGGTCGACGTCAAGCGTTTGTCGTTCGGACACTTGAAGCATGTTACTGAAGTAATTGACATAACCGGAGTCAGCGCTGTGAATGAGGTGGTCAGCAGGATAAGCCGCATGATATCGGAAAAGGGATACGGTATAGATACTGCGCTCAGGGTCGATGTCGTCGGAAATATAATCCCTTCTTTCATACTTCCGAAAACCTTTGATTGCGAGTCGTTCGGGCTCTATCACTTTGAGCTCAGAGACAAGACTTTGCCTCTTTACGGTACAGATAACCTGAAAAAGGATATGACGGTAAAGGGAGAGCTGTATAGGCATCTTCTGCCTGCGATACTCGGAAAGGATGAAGAGACTAGGCTCATAGCCGCTAAGGCGCTGAGAATAGGGCTTGCGGCGCTGGAGAACAGAGAGATAAATATATAAAAATAAAACTCAATAAATATGCGCCGGATAAAATAAATATACGGTGAGACACTAAGGCAAAGGGCTCTGACCTTTATAAGTCAGAGCCCTTTCGATTTTTATTTTTCAGACGTATCCGGCGCGCACTTGTCCGCCTCCGCACTTTCATTCGCCTCGGCGGTGACTCCTGCAGAGGAGGGGCTGAGAGTTTCGCTCTCCTGCCCGGACGGGACAGGCGTTTGAGGATCCGTAACTTTCGAATTATCGGTACCCGAGGAAAGCTGTGATATTACGACGGCGACAAATACGATCGCGCAGCCTATGTATTCGCGGACGGTCATTTTTTCTCCGAGTATGGTGGCGCCTCCGATAACGCCGAAGACAGATTCCAAAGACAATAAGACTGATGCGACTGCCGGATTTGCATATTTCTGTCCGAGGATCTGGAGTGTGTAGGCTATACCGCTTGAAAAAATTCCAAGGTAGAGCAGAGGGAGCGCGGAAGAGGCGATCGCGGACAGAGAGGGGCGTTCGGCTATGATCGAGATAGGTGCGGTTATTACAGCCATCGTTGCAAATTGTACAAGCGAGATCCTGAACCCGTCGCATTTGGGTGACAGTATACCGATCACGACGATATGCCATGCGAAAATAAGAGAACATACAAATACCAGCATGTCCGAGGCCTCTATTTTGAAAGAGTCCTTAACGGATATAAGGTAAAATCCGACTACCGCTACCGCGATGCTGAACCATACGAGCGGCGGAGACTTCTTTTTGAAAAACAGCGAATATATAGGTACTATGACGACATAAAGCGTGGTGATGAATGCGGCTTTGCCGGAATCGGTGCCGGTTATGCCGAATTGCTGTACGGTAGATGCGGCGGACAGGATGATCCCGCAGAGGAAGCCGCCTAGGAGTTCAGTCTTGTTGATCCCTATCTTCAGCTTCTTGTTTTTTATGGAAAATAGTCGGCGACCCTTGCCGTTTATTGCATCGAACACTAAAATTGCTATCGCGATAGTAACAGTAGCAATAACCGCGCGCATCGTTCCCACGGTGAACGGTTCAAGCTCGTATGAGAGCATTTTCTGCGCTACGAACGCATATCCCCAGAGTGCTGCGGCGGCAGTACACAGAACTGTAGAAATTGCCTTTTTTGAAGTGGTCTTCATCCCTTGCCTCCATAAATAAACACGAATATTATATACTTAAGCGGTGATTTTGTCAATAATCGGGCGCCAATAATTTGACCGATAAAGACAGGGATAAGATGCCTGGACAGCTTCGGCTGAGAGGCAAATTTGCTTGACCGGAAAACGGTTATGTGTTAAAATATCAGTATACGGAGCAGATCCGTAATATTTTGCGGGAAAGGCGGCGGAGGTATGAAATTCGATCCGGAGAACAACAAGGTTCTGATATCGGTCAGGGAATTTGTCTCGATAGGTCGCCGTGCAAAATGCGTTTTTTATGATGAGACTGAGGACCCTGCGGCGGATGGGGACTCGGCAGTGCCGCTTTGCTATGATTTTTTTGTTGACGATATACTGTTTTCCGTCTGCGGCAGTTTTTCATCTGAGGATGGCGGATGCCTGAACTTCACTTATATGACGGACTCTTCTCCTAAACACCCGAAGCGCGGATTTGCTATGCAGACCAAGGGTGAGGCATATGTATGCGCTTATATATATTCTGCGGTCTCGGACAAAAAAGCGGCGCGCATAAATATAAAATATAAATCTGCGGACGGAGAGGAGAACACTGTATCATATTCCCCGCGTCCAGCACAGCTGAGCGAATTTTTTGAGAGACTCAAGATATCTGCGGCGGAATATGCGCGATATGAAGCGGACAGGATATCGAGGCGGTTGCCCACACTGAGGAGCGTTCGTTTTCCTTACCGCGCTGTGCGCGATGGGCAGAAGGAACTTATAAACGCCGTGTACCGCGCGGCGGCCGCGGGCAGCAGGCTCTATGCCTGTGCTCCTACCGGTATAGGAAAGACGGTGTCGGTATTGTTCCCGGCGGTCAGAGCGATCGGAGAGGGAAAGTGCGTGAAAGCGTTTTATCTCACACCGAAAACTACCGCGGCCATAGCGGCGATGAGGTGTATTGACGAGCTCTGCGTCTCCGGCGCATGTATAAAGGCTGTGCATGTGATCGCAAGGGATAGGATCTGTCCTTATGCTCTGGAGTGCCGCGCGGGCACAGGCTGTCCTTGTATGAATGAGATCGGCGGCAAAGATGCCGGGGAGAGGATGGCAGAGGCGGTCAGAGAGCTTTACGGCGAAAGGGACGGCGCGATCGGAGAGGCGGATATACGCGCGTCGGCAGAGCGGCACGGAGTATGCCCGTATGAGCTTTCGCTCGAATACAGCGAAAAATGCGACGTTATAATCTGCGATTTCAACTATCTTTTTGATATGCGGGTATATTTTAGGCGCTACTTTGATTTCCCCGGTGAATACTTGTTCCTTGTAGATGAGGCGCATAACCTTGCGGATAGAGCGCGGGATATGTATTCCGTAGAACTTTCCTCCTCCGATTTTTCCGTTCCGGAGCTGAAATATCCATTTTTGCATACCGCACGGCAGAAGTTCGAGAAACTTGTCGGGGCGGAGATAGGGGACATGATACGCGGTGATGACGAGAACGTTGAAGGGGCGTCTCACGGACGGAGGATACCGGATACCCTGAGAGAATTTGCGGTCTCATTGCTAAAGATGGCGGAGGAGACTTATTTCTCCGCGCTCAAGCGCATGTCTTCTGTGCCAAACGATAGTGACGGAGCCGGGAACTGCGATCAAGAAAAAGAATTTTATTATAAAATTAAAAGTTTTGTTGACATTCTGAGAGTTTATAATGACAAATATGAATACTTTGTCTTTCGCCACGGAGATGAGTATATCTTTAAGCTTTATTGTATAGATCCGTCCGAGATGATATCATCAAGGCTGGACCGCGGTCGCGCGGCAGTGTTCTTTTCCGCAACTCTTCTGCCGCTGAACTATTACAGGGATATTTTGGGAGGGGATCGTTCTTCGCCGACTCTGTCCCTTCAGTCGCCGTTTGACAGGGACAGACTGATGATCGCGGTAATGGATAAGATAAGCACGAGGCTTACCGATCGTGACAGAACGCTTTCGGCGGTATGCAGGATAGTGGATGCGGCGCTGAGCGCGAGACGGGGAAATTATATGGTATTTTGCCCCTCTTTCGATTACATGGAGCTACTTTATGAATATTTTCGCAGGCGTCACCCGAAAATAAAGACTATGATACAAAGGCGCGGGATGAGCGGGAGCGAGCGTGAAAAGTTCATTGCGGCGTTTTCCGCGGAAAACCGCGGTTATCTCGTGGCGTTTTGCGTTATGGGGGGGATATATTCAGAGGGTATAGATCTTGCCGGAGACCGTCTTATCGGAGCAATAATCATAGGATCGGGGATCCCTCAGCTGTCTTTTGAGCGCGAGGCGATAGCTGCGTATTATGATGAAAAAAGCGACAGCGGTAAGCAGTACGCTTATATTTATCCGGGAATGAACAGGGTGCTTCAGGCCGCCGGAAGAGTTATACGCCGTGAGGAGGACAGAGGTATAATAGTTCTTGCTGACGACAGATTTGCCGATCCGGTGTATCGTGAAATAATCCCTCCTCATTGGCGCGGCCTGAAATTTGTCGGGAACGCGGAATCGCTCAAGGCGCTCTTAGACCGTTTCTGGGAGCTGTCCGATGATGGTGACGGCATGGTAAGATGACGTGCGTTCGTACTTTCTTCTAAAATTTTAAAAATATCTTGCAATTTTGGGAATAATATGGTAGAATAAACAAAAAGCCCGATCGTGCATTGCAAACGCCAAACGTTCCGTCACGGCGCGCCGTTTATAGGGCAATATCTCAGGAAGGATCTCCCGCATGTCGGGTCTTGTGTGAAATATGGAATACGTTCTTGCCGCTCTGCTTCTTGTATCCGCTCTGTTTCTTGTTGTGGCGGTCCTGCTTCAGAAGGATAAGTCTAACGGGCTCTCCGGTACCATATCCGGAAGTGCCGATACCTTTTACGGAAGGACGGGCGGAAGCCGGATCGAAGCAGTCCTTGAAAAATGGACTGTGATCGTCGGGGTGATTTTTGCGCTCCTCGTTTTTATCATGTATGTCGTTCAGCCTGACTATACGTACAGCATGGAGAACATTGGATACTGGAAAGAGATCTCCGAGTTCAGTACTATTTTTGACTGATAAACACCGTATGGCGGAGTTATATTCGGGGTATCCCCGATCGGACAGCGGAAAGAGCGGCCTTGCTTTTTCCGCTTTTCTTTTATTTTCCGGGCAAGATCCGGAGTTTTGACGGAGGTGACCTCTTATGAAGAAAAATAAAAAGAATTCAAAAAATAAAAGTTACGGCAGGGGTAGAAAGAATATCGACCGTTTTACCGCAAGGAGCGCGGTGAAGCGCGGCTCCAAAGCTCGGATGGCTCAGGCAAGACGGCATATGTCAGATGAGTCTGTCGTTGACGGAGTATTTTCATCTGCAAGGAGCGGATATGGTTTTGTGCGCCCTACCGTCGACGGATGGAACGGAGACGATATATTCATCCCCGCCCGCTTTTCCTCCGGAGCTCTTAACGGCGACCGAGTTCGCGTAAGATACAGAAAATATAGGGACAGGGACGGCACGGAGCGGACCGAGGGGCGTATAACCGAGGTGCTTGAGGCTGTTAATAAGACCGTGATAGGCACTCTTATTGAGGGCGGATCTCTTCGTCGTTTCCGGGGCGGACACCATTTCGGCAGGGGAAAGCTGTTCCTTGTTCCGGACGACACGAAACTGAATATAACTCCCGAGATAACCGATGACTGCGGAGGAGTGCCGGGAGATAAGGTCGAGGTTGAGCTGTATGGGAGCAAAGGCCATTCCGGAATTTTCGGAAAGGTCATACGGGTGTTCGGCCCGTCGGACTCTCGCGGAGCCAACTATGAGGCGATACTTGCGGAGTGCGGCGTCACAGTTGATTTTACCGAGGAGGAACTTCGCGAGGCGGCTCTATCCGCATCACGTCCAGTGACGGATGACGGACGTACGGTCCGCGACAGGGATGTAATATTTACGATCGACGGAGAAGACGCAAAGGACCTTGATGACGCGATATCTCTCCGCCGCCTCGAGGGGGGAAAATGGCTACTCGGAGTCCATATTGCGGACGTGTCATATTATGTAGAGCCGGGAACAGCGCTTGACCGTGCCGCAATGAGTCGTGGGACAAGCATATATTTTACTGATAAGGTCGTTCCAATGCTGCCTCCGGCACTGTCGAACGGCGCGTGTTCGCTGAACGCCGGCGAGAAAAAATATGCGCTCTCCGCGCTGATAACGCTGTCTGATGACGGCAGGATAGAAAAATGTAAGGTGGAACAGAGCGTTATCAAAAGCCGTGTAAGAGGAGTGTACAGCGAGGTCAACGACTTGTTTGAGCACGGCAAGAACTCTGAGTTCTATCAGAAATACAGAGAGGTCTATCCGACTCTTATGAAAATGCATGAGTTGTATCTGATCCTCAAAAAGAGGAGCGCAGAACGCGGAGCGCTTGAGCTTGAGAGTTCTGAGGCTAAAATACTCCTCGGCGAGGACGGAGAACCGACAGATATAATCCGGCGCACCCGCGGCGACGGCGAAATGATGATAGAACAATTCATGCTTGCCGCAAATGAGGGAGTGGCTACCTTACTTCATTCTAAGCAGATCCCATGTGTATACCGTATCCATGAGACACCTCCGGAGGAAAAGTTAAAGGAATTCGTTACTTTTGCTCATAACCTCGGCTTTGACACTAGTTTTATACGGGCTGATACCGCGCTTGCAAAGGGGTTCGGCAAGTTGCTGGACGCGGCGCGGGAGAAGGGGATAGCCGGAGCAGTATCATATACTCTTCTGCGTACGATGTCCAAGGCCAAATACAGCGAGGTGCCGTCACCGCATTTCGGCCTGGGGATACCGCTCTATTGTCACTTTACCTCTCCGATACGCCGTCTTAGCGACCTTGCTACTCACAGAATAATACACAAAGTCCTGCTTGGAGGGGAGAGCCCTAAGAGATATGAGGACTATGCGCGCCGTGCGGCAGCGGCGGCAAGCGAAACGGAACTTGTGGCTCTCAGCGCAGAGAGAAATATAGAGGCGCTGTATAAGACGATATACATGTCAGGATTTATAGGTGAGATATTCGATGCAGTGGTGAGCTCCGTCGCGTCCTTTGGACTCTTCGCCGAGCTGGAGAACACATGTGAGGGCCTGGTGCCGATCGAGGATATGAACGGATATTTCATATATGATGAGAAAAATTATGCGCTCCGATCCGGAGATAAGCTGTACCGGCTCGGAGATGCGGTACGCGTCCGGCTTGAAGAGGCTGATATATCAAGAGCCAGATTGCGGTTTTCGATAGTGGGCTGAATTTCCTCTCCCGCCGCGGCTTATGTTGCAGGATGGGAGAATGATCTTTATTGGAGAATAAAAAATGGGCACTATGCCGTATTCATTCCGGAATAAATTCGGAAAATATCTGAGCGACCCGGTAAAAGCAGTTAATGTGTTATCTCTGTTTTACCTCGTCTATATTGCTTTTTTGATCGCCTCATCTCTGCTCCCGGAACCGTTTTCCGAGGCGGCGGGTGCAATGGCATGGCTTTTGCCTATGCTATTATTTTTTCCTTTCATGCTCACCCCCGATGTGCCGCGGGACACAGGAACGGGAGAGTGCACCGTGTCTGCTCCCGGTTTTTCCTTCGGCAGACGAGCGGCTTTGGTGACTTTGATATTTCTGCTGCCGGCGCTGTGGGTCATAATGACTGTATCGGCAGGAACGGAGCTCTTGCTCGGCCTGGCAGGAGCGTCTCAGGAGAACGAGGAAATTACGGGCTCTTTCTGGTCAGCCGTATTTTCACTAGCATTGGCACCAGCAGTGCTTGAGGAGCTGATATTCCGAGTATTTCCGCTGCGCATGATGCGCGCATCCCCTGGGATCGCAGCCGCAGTTGTAAGCGCCGTGATGTTTTCGCTCATGCATACGAATATATTCAGCATTCCGTATGCTTTTGCCGCAGGACTTATATTCGCCGTGGCTGACTATATTGCGCAAAGCTTTGTGCCATCTTTTATACTGCATTTTCTGAACAATCTTCTGTCCGCTTTTCTTATGTACCGCGGAGATGATGGGCTGACTACCTGTATATATATCGTGATATCCGTGCTTGCGCTTATCGTAATAGTATCTTTGATAGTATTCAGAAAAAAGCTTTCGGCATTATTCTCATTTCGAGGGGGCAGCGACCGGGCGATCGCGTCCGCATCGCTCCGTTCACTGCTCGTGCCGGAAGCGGCACTTCTGTTCCTTCTTGCCGTACTCGCCTTGCTGTGAGCGGGATCTGCCCGAGCTCTGGAGCGATGAGTCACCGGCTGCATATTTTATATAGCGTTCTGACCCCGATAACATATCAAGAGCAAAATACTGATGTATAGCGGAGATTTTTACCCGCCTGCATGTATATCGAGGCACAGAACTGAAAAATGCCGTTCGCAATTGCTTTTATATTCTGTATGAATAAAACTGCAAAGTAAACTAAAATTGTCATATCCCTACTTTGAATAGAAAAAATAACAGACCTGCCGAAAGGTTACTGCAACGATGGATAAAACTCTTGAAAAAGATGAATCGTATATGAGAGCCGCGCTTGACGAGGCGGCAAAAGCCGCGGATGAGGACGAGGTGCCGATAGGCGCGGTGATAGTCCGGGACGGAAAAATAATTGCCCGCGCTCGTAATTCAAGGGAGCGTTCAAGGTGCGCGACACATCACGCGGAGATATTGGCGATAGAGGAAGCCTGCCGCGCTCTCGGAGGGTGGCGTTTGCCTGGTACAACACTGTATGTTACACTGGAGCCTTGTCCGATGTGCGCAGGCGCAATAATAAATGCCAGAGTGGAGCGTGTGGTGTACGGCGCTTTTGACAGGCGTTTCGGGGCTATGGGGTCGCTTTTGGATCTTTGCAAATACCCATTCAATCATATCCCGGAAGTGAAATGCGGAGTGCTTGAGGAGGAATGCCGCGGTATGCTAAGCAGATATTTTGCCGGAAAAAGGAAAAAGGCGGCGCCGCCCGACCAGATCCGATTTGACGGTGAAGCGGACGATCCCGGGGAGGCGCTGGCAGAATTTGAAAACGCGCTGAGGGATAGTGAGGAATGTACGCTTGAGAAAATGGCTGATTTCTTCGATGATCGCGTAGACATGTATGAAGAACATATGAGAGGGTGGGCAGAGCATTATCGTGCGATAGCCGGGCTGGTACCGCCGTCTGCTGTGCGGCTGCTTGATATCGGTTGCGGGAGCGGACTGGAGCTTGACCGTATATTTGAAACATTTCCTGACATCCGTGTGACCGCGATAGACCTTTCCGAAAAAATGCTCTTGATGCTGAGGAAAAAACATCCGGATAAGGATATCGAGCTGATATGCGGGGATTATTTTTCCCTCTGCCCGGAGAGCGGAGATTTTGATGCCGCTGTCGCGGTAGAGACCCTCCATCATTTCACATTTGAAAAAAAGTCGGAGCTGTTTCAAAAAATATACCGCAGTCTTGCCCCCGGAGGCGTGTTCCTTGAATGCGACTATATAGCTACGTCAAAGCAAATAGAAGAGCTCGCATTCTCCGAGTTAGAAAGACGGCGCCGCCGCGACGGTATTCCCGACGGAGTTTTTGTGCATTTCGATACTCCGCTGACTCTTGAGCACGAACTTGAGGCGATAAAAGCGGCGGGATTTTCAGACGTGAATTTTCTCGGATTTTTGCCCGGAGACGGACATACCGCAATAATAAGGGCGGTAAAATGAACCGACCCGGTCGTACGCCGTAATGTAGTGCATCGCCGTTCCATTTACCGTAATTTGCCGTCACGCTGTTTGCCGCAACGTCATTTGCCGGCATTCAAAAAAAACGTCCGTCTCTATTCGGGACGGACGTTTTTTTCTTTTATTTGCCTTGTTTTAAAATTCGCTGTCCGGAATATTAAAAATACGCCGGGGAAAAATAATACAGCAGAAAAAGAAAAATAAAAAAATGAAACCGATAAAGGAATGACGTCTGAAAAAAATCGGCAGTAAATTTTCAGATGATTTTAAACAAAATTATAATAAATATTAATGCCGATAAAATATGATGCGTCATCAAACCGAACTCGGAAACTGAACTCAGAATAAAATATCCGGGAGATATCCAATTGAAAAAACGTTTTTTCGCCTCGGTCTTACCGCTCCTGCTTCTGATAACCGCAGCTCGAGCTTGCGGATTCGTAAGGGATGCGCTTTTTGTTTCCCGCTTCGGCACAGGTGAGGAGGCGCTTGACTTTGAGAGGGGCTGGAGGTCCATGTCAATGGCGGCACAGCTTTTTCCCGGGACGGCGCTAGGCACATTGCTCATCGCCGAACTCTCTTCAGACGGATGTATAAAGGAAACAAAAGTTTACGGATTTGTGAAAAAATACACATTTGCAGCGATGGTATTCAGCGCGCTGTGGCTCTTTTCCGCCGCTGCGCTCTTCACCCGAGTCTTTTCGCTGTCTGATGCGGTTTATTGTGCGGTCCCGTTTTATGTATTCGGTACAGCAGTGTTTATAATGACTGCGTATCTTTCTTATTTCGGTGATTTTATAATCCCGGCATTGTATTCATTGATCTCTTCGGCGCTCGTGCCGCTTATGGTATATGCGGCGCCGGACATGACGCCTGGATCATATGCACTTATGATATCGTTCGGTTCTGTCGTCTCGGCACTGCTGATATTTTCCCGCGCGGCGAGGAGAAGTCCGCCTGACTCTTCAGAGTGCGTGTCTTTACCGTTTTCTCGTATCGCCAAGTCGTATATTCCGATGACAATGGCCGGAGTGTTCATTCCCGCGGGCGCACTGATGCTTTCTTTCTTTTCACGGGGCGGCGGCAACGCTGTTGCCTTTGGATTTTGCGTCCGGCTGATATTTGCGCTCGTCGCGGCATTTTCTTTCGGGTTCTCAAGGGTTTTGTATCCGGAGTTTTCCCGTGACGGAAGAGCACAGCTGAGCCATTCCTTCGTCCGAGCCCTCAGATCGTGCGGACTTTTGATCCTGCTGTTTACTCCCGTTATTGCGGCAGTTTTTATAAAAGGTGAGACGGTGTTTTCCGCATTTTTTATGAGAGGACGCTTTGACGAGAATGCGGTCGCTTTGCTCGCACGTGCGTTTAGAGGTGCGGTATTTTCTGTGCCGGCTCTCTGCGTTTGTGAAATAATGTCTAAACTGTGCTTTGCCTGCGGTATCAAATGGGCGCCAGGAGTGTGCAATATTATAGGTATCGCTGTGACGTTTTTCATGCTTCTCGGATTTTCCGGGGCTGATATAGTTATGCCTGCGGCGTCATTTTCAGCGGGTGCGGCGGTGTCGGCACTGTTGTTAACAGTGAGCATTTATATGATTTCACGAAAGGAGGCGAGAGCGGGATGAGAGTCCTCCATATAATAACCGATTCCAATGTCGGCGGCGCCGGGATACTGCTGTCAAATCTGACCGCCGGACTTGAGACTCGAGGTATATCCTGTCCTGTATTGCTACCTCGCGGATCACGGCTCACCGGGATACTTAAGCAGAGCGGGGCAGAGGTCAATGAGATAGATATGACAGAGCGCTCATTTTCTCCGCGGGATATGTTGCGTATCGCTCACGAAATAAAGCGGTTTTCTCCGGATGCAGTGCACACTCACGCCTGCTTGACCGGAAGGATCGCCGCACGCATATGCGGGATAAAAAGCATATTCAATACTCGGCATTGCGCATGGGAGCGCAGTGAGATCGGACGGCTGTCTCTGCCAATGCGCATGCTTTATGAAGCTGTAACTGATATGACGGTAGCGACGGCTCGAGCCGCTCTTTCTAATCTGGCGCAAATGGGCATAAATATGAAGAAGACTACTCTGATCTTGAACGGAGCCGGGCGTGTCAAATCTCCGTCTCCCGGCGCAAAAGAGAGGTTTTTGAAAAAATACGGAGTGCCGCCGAATTCTTTTGCGGTCGGGATGAGCGCCAGGCTCTCTCCGGAAAAAGGCCAGGAAATATTGATCTGCGCCGCTGAGAAAGTGATATCCGACGGATTCAATGCAGTCTTTATCCTCGCCGGAGACGGAGCGGACGAATGCCGCCTGAAGAGGCTCACGCTGGACAAGGGGCTTATGGGCAGAATAATATTTACCGGATATATAAGCGCAATCGGGGAATTTTATAATTCCATAGATCTTCATGTAAACTGCTCTGTGGGTACAGAGACCTCGTCCCTCTCTATCTCTGAGGCGATGAGTGCGGGTGTCCCGTCGGTAGTTTCAGATTTCGGAGGCAATACCGAGCTGGTGACCGACGGGATAAACGGGTTGGTATTCCCATCGGGAGATGCTGGAGCACTGGCTGAACGTATAGAGCGGCTGATCTCGGATCCCTCAGCTTTACATTTTCTCGGAGATGCCGCGGCAAAACGCTATGACGAGAGTTTCTCGGCGGAGAGGATGTGCGCTGAATATGAAAAAATGTATCGTGCCACAGTCGGGGCCAAAACGCAAGCACTTTAAAAATAACTTGCTTTTTGTTTGAAAATATGATAGAATCATCACTATGAAAAGCAAATATATTGAATGCGGAAAGATCATAAATACTCATGGGGTACGCGGACTTTTGAAGGTGGAGCCCTGGTGCGACTCTCCGGGTGTTTTCGCATCTCTGCGCCGGGTGTTTCTCCGCGGCGCGGAAGGTGGATTTGAGGAGCGCAGGATAAGGAGTGCCTCCGTATCGAAAAACACCGTTATAACGGAGCTGGACGGAGTCACCGGCTATGAAGACGCGGTATCTCTTAAGAACAGAACGCTCTGGTGCCTGCGGGAGGATATCCCTGTCCCGGACGGCGCGGTGCTGATATGCGACCTTATAGGTCTCCCTGTGATAGATGCGGACAGCGGAAGGGTATACGGAACGCTGGAGGAGATAGTCCCGTCTCCCGCATCCGACCTTTATGTTATAGTGACGGGCGGCGGGAAGAAGGTGCTGTTCCCCGCGGTCAGCAAATTTGTTGAGGAGAGGGATCCCGAAAGGGGGATTTTTATCCGCCCGATCCCCGGATTTTTTGATGATGAAATTTGATATAATGACCCTGTTTCCTGAATTTGTCGATATGGTGCTCGGGGAGAGCATAATCGGAAGGGCAAGAAAAAGCGGGGCGATAGAGGTCAGGTGCCATAACATACGTGAGTACAGTGCGGACAAGCACAGGAATGTCGATGATACTCCGTACGGCGGCGGAAAAGGCATGGTGATGGCATGCCCGCCTATATATGCCTGTTACAGCAGTATTGCCGAAGCAGCCGCAGCAGCAGGCGACAGGACGAGGTGCGTTTATATGTCCCCGCGCGGCGATGTGCTTTCTCAAAGCAAAGCGGAGGAACTTGCGGGATACGACAGGCTAATAATACTCTGCGGTCATTACGAGGGAGTGGATCAGCGCGTGATCGATGAGATCGCTGACGAGGAGATATCGATAGGTGACTTTATTTTGACAGGCGGAGAGATACCGGCTTGTATACTTACGGATGCTGTAGCCAGGATAGTTCCCGGCGTTCTTTCCGACGAGGAGTGCCATACCGAGGAATCCTTTTCTTCCGGTCTCCTTGAATATCCTCAGTATACCCGCCCGCAGAATTTTATGGGCAGGGAAGTTCCGGAAGTGCTGCTGTCAGGAAATCATGCGGAAATAGATAAATGGCGTCTTGAAAGGTCACTTGAGATAACAAAGCAGAGGCGTCCGGAGATGTATGAGAAGTATATGCTCAGCCATCCGTCCGATATTAAAAAGCCCAAAAAAGGCAAACAATAATTTACATATATCAAAAATATATAAAATAGGCATTTGGAACTGTCCGTACGGGCTCCGGCAGAGCGCCCGTCGTTCAGTTATAAAAACTCCGGTACGCGTTTGCCGGACGCGTGATCGGGGACGGAGAGTTTGATGTGAAGAACAAAGATGAAAATGGCGGAAAGAGGAGCTTTTTCGCAACGCTTAAGAGGTCTGCATTCCTATCGTTCCTTCTGGGATATGAGCGGGCGGAAAAAACCTTTGGCGAAAGCGGTATAAAAAGGCTTGCGGACGGTGCCGTAAAGCACAGCGGCGCCGGTCGGGCTACCGAACGGATATCAAGAAGTCTTTATTCCAGCCGCATCGCGAGGGCGGGCAGATGGTTGAAAGACTTGTTGTTGAATACTTCTTGCCGCACATACGGTGCTTTCATGTTTTCCTTCGGAATATTGACTCTGCTGTTTTTCTTTGCCGAAATGTATTTTGTCGAAGCAGAAGGGGTCAGTGCCTCAATGATATGCGGTGCGGTCGTGAGCGCCGTGTCCATGTTCCTGATGATATCGGATAAGGGAATTTATTCGGTCGTTGAAGACAGCGCTCTGCTTTCCGTCATTTTCTTTGATTTTTTCGGGATAAACCGAAGACGTGACAATGGATCCTCCCGCGGCATCCCTGTAATGCCCGCATGCTTTTTCGGCATAGTTTTGGCGGTCGCCGGCTTTTTTCTGACCCCGATCAGGGTCATAGAGGCGTTACTCGCCGTTTCCTTGTTCTTCGTCGCATTTTCCTCGCCGGAGTTCTGTTTTACCGTCACGCTCATCTCTCTTCCGTTTTTGTCTCTTACAGGTCACGGGACCGTGATGCTTTCCGTGTTTGTTGCGATAACGCTTTTGAGCTATTTCTTTAAAGTCCTTGTAGGGAAGAGGATATTCACTTTTGAAATACATGATTTCTTCATTCTGCTGTTTGCGCTTTGCTATCTCATTTGCGGGATTTTTATAGGAAGCGGCAAAAGCTTTCTCAGTGCGCTGTCGCTCATATGCGTGATAGGCGGATATTTTATTGCCGCAAATCTTCTTCCGAACAAAAGGACTGCACTTTGCGCGATAAATGCGCTGGTGATACCGTCCGTCATAGTTTCCGGTATCGGGATATATCAGTATTACAGCGGAGGCGCGGAATTCAATTGGCTCGACATAAGGATGGAGGGTATAATAGACGGAAGGATCACCTCGACTCTTCAGAACCCGAACATCCTGGCGGTATATCTTCTGGCCGTTATCGTTTTCTCCCTGTCGCTGGCTCGGGACGGTAAAAACGCGGCGCTGAGGATGTTCTATTTTGCTCTTGCGGCACTTAATGTATATGCGCTCGTTTTGACCTGGTCGCGCGGCGCTTGGGTCGCGCTCGTGCTTGCTCTCGTCGTAATGTTGCTCCTCAATTTGCGCCGCACTCCCGCTATACTGGTCATCCTGCTTGCATTGATCCCGTACTCGGTATATTTTGTACCGTATTCGGTTAAGGTAAGGATAGAGTCGATATTCAGTTTTACGGATACGTCGATACAGTATCGCCTGTCACTTTGGAAGTCTGTGCTCAAAATGATACGCGACCATCTGTTCATGGGCTCGGGTGTCGGGAAAGATGCGTTCATAGATAACTATCCGCTGTATGCCGCGGCGGGCACCGAGACAGCAGAGCACGCACACAATCTGTTTTTGCAGATAGCCGTCGACTGCGGAGTGATAACTCTCGCGGTGTTTATTGCGGTATTGTTTTCAACTCTCGCGTTCAATCTCGCTTGCAAACGCTTCCTTTCAAAGTCGCCGCTGAGATATATCGATCACGGCGCCGTCTGCGCAGCTGCGGCAATGGTGATAAACGGTGCGACGGATTATATTTGGTACAATTCTCAGATGGCGTTTCTCTTCTGGGCTGTGCTCGGAATCTCCGTGGCGGTATGCCGCGCGAGCAGGGACGAGGGGATACGCGGGAATTTCAAAACTCCGGAATACGACTCGTTTGAATTGGATATAGGGATAAGAAAATAATTTTTTTCGGTCCCTGTCCGGAATAGGACGGGAAAATCATATGAGAGAACGAAAACTTTTCGGAGTCAGACTCTTTGATCTTTTCATATTTTTGATAGTGTCGACATCTCTTGTGCTCGCCGGATTGATATTTCAGTATTTCCGGACAGAGCGTAAAGAGGAGCGCAGCGTGATATATACAGTAATGCTGAAGGATCTGCCGGAGGATATGATCTCTCATATCCATATAGGCGATACTGCGATAGACTCTGTCGGTAAGGCCAAGATAGGAGTCGTTACTTCAATATACGCGCATCCGGCGGAGAGAGAGATCGTGCGCGATGACGGAATTACCGTAAGTGCGGAATATCCGGGAATGTTATCGGTAACGCTCACTATCGAGGGACAAGGGCGCCGGAGTTCCGGCGGAGTTGTGACTGGAGGCAGTTTTTTCAGCTCGGGCGACAGCATCATGATACGAATGTGGGATTTTGCGGGCGAGGGCTTGCTGACCTCCGTTACGATATAGCTTTATGATCAGACCGAAAGCGAACGTGTTCGACCTGATCTTTGCAGGAGTGCTGAGTTTTATGCTTTGCGGCGGTGCCGTAAGGCTGTGCTCGGATCCCGCGTATCCGCCTTCCTCGGACGCGTCCGTACAATTTGAAATACAGGGTATCGATCCGGATATGGCATCGCTCTTTGATGCAGATCGGATCCTATCTCTGTCGGGTACGGCTGAACCGTTCGGTGTCACGGTCGAGTCAGAGATCACCCCTTATTATATGTGCGAGGTATCTGATGACGGGGAATTCGTTATGAAAAGATCGTCATCTCTGGTAACCGTTCGGGCATCTGCAGTGTGCAAGGGTCGCTTTTCCGAGCTCGGATTTCTCCTAGGCAGAAACCGCTTTCTCTCCCCGAATATGACCCTGCACATCTCAAATTCAGCCGCAGAATGGAAAATATATATAAAGAATATCGGCAAAGCTCAGCCTTAGCGGCCTGGTGAGCGCCGCGTTTGCTTCCTGAAATCGTTTTAAAATCGATATTGAAAGCAGGCTCGATGTAATATTGAATGTAACAAAGTCAAATTTTACACCAATATTTGACATATTGACCAAAAAGCTCCATAAGAGCCTGTAAATGTGAAAATTTATTTAAAAAAGTATTGATTTTTAGTGTTCATTTTGCTATACTGATTACAATAAATAAATCTTATCGCTTTATACAAGGAGCCAGGAAATGATATCTCGCAACGTTACGATAAAGAACAGCGTGGGCCTGCATGCAAGACCTGCAACATTTTTTATTCAGAAGGCGAACTCTTACAAGAGCTCTATATGGGTAGAGAAAGAGGATTGCAGAGTCAACGCTAAAAGTTTGCTCGGCGTGCTTTCGCTCGGTATCGTTAAGGGTATGACGATAACGCTTATCGCTGACGGCCCCGATGAGGACGATGCGATAAACGGGCTTGCAACGCTTATAGAAAGCAGTTTTTCCGAATGATGAGTCCGCGCTCAGCTGGCGGAGCTTTTCAGCGGATAATTCAATAAAAAATGAGCCTAGGGCTCATTTTTTATTATCCGGATATCGGCGTATATCGCGCAGAAAGGGGGATAGTTTTTTGACCAGGATAGAGAGACTGAGGGAAAAATCCAATACTTTGCCTGCGTCTCCGGGTGTGTATATAATGAAAGATGCGGATGGCAGGATAATCTACGTCGGAAAATCCAGAAAGCTTAAAAACCGCGTCAACAGTTATTTTACCGGAAGCGGGCACGGATTCAAGACTGAGAAAATGATCTCCTGCGTCGATGATTTCGAATATTATCTGTGCAATACCGAGATAGAGGCGCTTACGCTTGAGAATGTGCTGATAAAAAAGCACTCTCCGAAATACAATATAAAGCTCAAAGATTCCAAATCTTATCCGTATATAAAAATAACCGCCGGCGCATATCCCCGCGTGATCGTGACCAGAGACAGAAAACAGGACGGCGGCATGTATTTCGGACCTTACCAGGGCTCGGAGGCCGCACATCTTGCGGCGGACGCAGTTATAAAAATATTTTCGCTCCCGACCTGTAAGAGGTCATTCCCGCGTGATATAGGTAAGGAGAGACCGTGCATTTACAGTCAGATGGGCAGGTGCTGTGCTCCTTGCGCCGGAGGGATATCGGAGGAGGAATATTCTTGGCGGATCAAAGCGGCGGCAAAACTTCTGGACGGCAATATCCGTGAAACAAAGGAGAGATTGGTCTCGGAGATGAATTCTGCGGCGGAGGCGGAGGAGTATGAGCGGGCGGCAAGACTGAGAGATTCTGTAGCTGCGCTTGAAAAGCTGTCGGAAAAACAGCTGGTAGTCGCGGACCCGGACGAGGATAGAGATATTTTCGCTTTCTATACCGACGAGGTCTGCGGTGTGTTCGCCGTTTTGAACATACGAGGAGGAAAACTAATAAACAAGAGTGAGTTCGTGTTCTCCTGTTTTGAAATGACCGAGGACGGAGATAAGGCGGCTTTGATAACGCGCTACTATGCCGATATTTCATCAGTCCCGCGAGAAATATTTCTTTGCTTTGAAATAGATGGAGAGGAGCGCGAGTCACTTTCTGAATATCTGGCGGCTTTGGCAGGTCACCGCGTTCAGGTGAGGACGCCGTCCCGCGGCGCCGCCGGAAAGCTGTGCAGGCTTGCGATCGACAATGCACGCGAGCGAGCCAAGAATTACCGCAATGAAGCAGAGCGGGAAGAAAAGCGTCTCGTCCGCTTGTCAGAACTGCTGAGATTGGAGGTAGTGCCGGACAGGATCGAGGCGTACGATATCTCAAATATAGGCAACGAAAACATAAATGCGTCAATGATAGTTTACGAAAACGGGAAATTCAAGCGCAGTGACTACCGCCGTTTCAATATAAAAACTACGGCGGGCGCGGATGACTACGGATCAATGCGCGAGGCGCTCTCGCGCCGGTTTTCGCATATAGGGGACGGATCTCCCTCTCTCGGCGAGCGTCCCGACCTGATACTTGTGGATGGAGGAGCCGGGCAGGTCAATGCGGCACTTTCCGTAATGCCGGAGGGGCTTTCGATCCCGGTGTTCGGTATGGTAAAGGATGATTATCATAAGACGCGCGCGCTTACAGACGGGAGCGGTGAGATAAGTATAGCCTCAGATAAGGGGATATACGTTATGATATATGAGATACAGGAGGAGGCACACCGCTTTGCGGTGAGCGCTACGATGAAGGGGAAGAGACGTACTCTCACTCATTCGTCGCTTGAGAAAATACCAGGGATAGGCGCGGCGAAGGCTCGCAGACTGCTTTCCGGGATCGGCTCGCTGTCCGGAATAAAAGCGGCGGATATCGAGCAACTTTGCGGAGTGCCTGGGATAAGCCGCAGAGACGCGGAGAATATATACGAGTATTTCAGAAAAAAATAAAGCCTGTTTTTCGGGTGGAGGAGCATGTATATGAGGATAATAACCGGCAAAGCCAAAGGCGCGAGGATCGAGGCGCCGGAAGGGGATGCTACGCGGCCTACCTCAGAGAGGATAAAAGAGGCGATATTTTCATCTATAAACTTTGATATAGAAGGCAGGCGCGTTCTGGATCTTTTTGCCGGATGCGGGCAGATGGGGCTTGAGGCTATGTCGCGCGGTGCAGAGTCGGCAACGTTCGTGGATTCCTCGGCGGAGGCGATCGGATATGTAAAAGCAAACGCTAAAAGAGCCGGTTTCTTCACAGATTGCCGTTACCTTGTCAGCGATTACAGAAATTATATAAGAAAAGCGTCCGGCAGAGATACTTATAATCTTGTATTTATAGACCCCCCGTATTCCGCGGGCATGTGCGGGGATGCAGTCAAAAAGCTGCTCGGAGCCTCTTTGGCGGATGACGGATGCATTTTTGTCATAGAGAGCGAGGGGGATGCGGATATACTCGGAAGTGTGACCGCGCTCGGAAGTTTTGATGTTTTGAAGTCTACAAGGTACGGCAAGAAGACGCAGGTAAATATACTGCTTTACAGAGGAGGAGAGACGTCCTGATGAGGGTTTTGCTTCCGGGTAGCTATGATCCGGTGACGCTGGGCCATCTCGATATAATAAAGAGGTGCTCTGAAAAATACGGCGAGGTGTTCGCGGTGGTTTTTGTGAACCCGGACAAAAAATATATGTTCGGAGCTGAGGACCGTGTCCGTATGCTCTCCGCCGCCGTCAGAGGCTTGAGCAACGTCACTGTCGGATACAGCGGCGGTCTCGTTATCGACTATTGCCGGGATAATGGGATATCTCTGATAGTCAAAGGGATAAGGAATGAAAAAGACCTTGCATATGAGGAGCCGATGGCGGCATGGAACCTTGAGCACGGAGGCGTCAGAACGGAATATATGCGTGCCGACGTGAAATACTCCGGGATATCCTCTACGCTCGTAAGAGAGCGCTTGCTGTCCGGCGGGAGCGTCTCTGAGTTAATACCTGAGGGCGCTCTGGAGATCGCATATCAGGCGCTCGGCGGCGGCGATGTAGATCATTCCGGAGGGACGGTTTGAGATACTGCTGAGAGGCGCGGAAATTTATTTGACAAAACAAATTATATATTATATAATATATATTTAGTCGAAGGGCAGATTTGAAAAATGCCTGTTAATCCTTAAAAACAATTAAAAAATCAATGTTTTGACTCGCCTCCGGGCGGGACGGAGATGGAAATGAAAGAAAAGACGGAAGAATTGAGGAAAAAACTCAGCGAAATGTTGGCGGCGGCGGAGACTGACGCGGCGGTAGAGGCGATACGTGTTTCCTTCCTCGGGAAGAAGGGCGCGGTAGCGGAGCTCATGGCGGAGCTCAGGAACGCGGCGGACAAGAAGTCGGCCGGCCAGATAATCAACGAGTTCAAAACGGAAGCGGAGCAGATGATCTCCGACGCCGCAGAGCGGATCAAGAGGGCGGCGCTTGACGCTGAGATCAGAAGTGCGAAAAAGTATAACCCGGATATACGCATGAACAACGTACGCGGCTCTTATCATCCGATAACTCTGGTATCAAGAGAAGTAGAGGCTATTTTCAAGAGCATGGGCTTTACCGTTGAGGATTATTATGAGATCGTAGACGACTATAAATGCTTCGAGTCGCTCAATATCCCAAAGCATCATCCGGCACGCGATATGCAAGACACGTATTATCTTGACAACGGTCAGTTGCTGAAGACACATACGTCTGCGGCACAGAACGCGATAATACGTAAGTACGGCGCCCCGTTGCGCGCCATATTCCCCGGTCGTTGTTTCCGAAATGAGGCGACTGACGCCTGCCATGAGAATACGTTCTTCCAGATGGAAGGCATAATGATCGATGAGAACATCTCCATATCAAATCTGATATATTTCATGAAGACAATGCTCTCGGAAGTGTTCGAGAGGGATATAAAGGTGAGACTGCGCCCGGGATTTTTCCCGTTTGTCGAGCCGGGCTTTGAGCTTGATATAAATTGTCTTATATGCGGAGGAGAGGGCTGTCCTTCCTGTAAGGGATCGGGCTGGCTCGAGCTTTGTCCCTGCGGCATGATACATCCGAACGTTCTTGCGGAGGGCGGGATAGACACTGAGAAATATACCGGCTTTGCATTCGGACTCGGATTGACAAGACTTGCGATGATGAAGTACGGAGTCAAGGATATCCGCGACTTTAACAGCGGAAATCTTAAGGCGCTGTCGCAGTTCGGATCAAATTAAGGAGGTCGAGGGATTATGTTTCTTTCAATGAACTGGATATCTGATTTTGTCGATCTCAGCGGACTGGACAAGATCGCTCTTATAAAGAATTTCACGCTGGCTACCGCTGAGGTAGAGGACATTATAGTTAAAGGCGGAGATACGCACGGCGTCGTCGCGGCTAAGATAGAGTCTGTGGAGGAACATCCGTCATCGAAAAAGCTACATCTCCTGAAGATAAACGACGGGAGAGGGATACTTATCGACTGCGTGTGCGGAGCGCCGAACGTTCGCGAGGGTATGCATGTTGCCTTTGCCCGCGAGGGCGGTATGGTGAGCGGCCGTGAGATAGGCCGAGCAACGATAGCCGGTTATGAGTCCTGCGGTATGTGCTGTTCCGAGGCGGAGCTGGGCATATCGGACGACCATTCCGGACTTATGGAGATAGACGAAAGCATAGCGCTCGGTACTGATCTGAAGCAGGTCTTTGATATAGACGATATCGTTTTCGAGGTAGACAATAAATCTCTGACTAACCGCCCCGACCTCTGGGGGCACTACGGGATAGCGCGCGAATTTGCCGCAATATCCGGAAGATCCCTGAAGCCGCTTGAAAAAACGGATCTTTCCAAGTACGCAAACCTGCCTGAAGTCGAGGTGAACGTTAAGGATAAGGAGCTGGTTTTCCGCTACTGCGCGATGAAAGTCGACAGTATAACGAGTAAGACGAGCCCTGTCAATATGAGGATACGCCTCTATTACTGCGGCTCCAGAGCGATAAATCTGCTTGCTGATCTTACTAACTATGTTATGATGGAGCTCGGCCAGCCGATGCACGCCTTTGACTGCCGCAAGGTCGACCATGTCGAGATACAGAGGTTTGAGGAGCCTTTTACGTTCCGTACGCTGGACGGCATCGACAGACGCATGGACAGCACAAATCTTATGATAACATCCTCTGACGTGCCGGTTGCGATCGCCGGAGTAATGGGCGGAGACGCGTCTAAGATAGAGGACGATACGGACTCTCTTCTTCTGGAGAGCGCGACTTTTGACGGAGTTTCAGTAAGAAAGACTTCCACAAAAATAGGTCTGCGCACCGATGCGTCTATGCGTTATGAAAAAATGCTGGATCCCGAGCTGTGCGAGACCGCTACTGCACGTTTGCTCCTCCTGCTCCTTTCTCTGGATCCCGGAGCTAAGGTGAGGAGCGCGTTTACCGACAGATACGTAAGAAAGTACCCTGAGATAAAGATAGACATAGATAAGAGCTATATAGACAGATATACCGGTATAGAGATATCGGACGACCGTGTGGTTTCGATACTGAAATCTTTGGGCTTCGGTGTAGAGATCAGAGATAAGACTTTTTCAGTGTCAGTACCCTCCTGGAGAGCTACTAAGGACGTCACGATAAAGGCGGACCTTGTAGAGGAGATAACCAGAATATACGGATACGATAACTTTGAGGTAAAGACGTCGCTCAGTCCGCTCCGTCCGGTGAAAGCGGAGCGCGCACAAACAGACACCTCCAGGATAAAGGATATACTTGTCGGTGCTCATCGCCTCCATGAGGTACACTCCTATATATGGAGCGATATAGCAAAGGACAAGGAGCTGGGTATAGAGACGGTACCTAACGTCACCGTCATTAATGCGCAGACTCCGGATCACAGATACCTCAGGGTATCCATGATACCGACGCTCCTCGCTTTCGTATCGGAAAATAAGGGTTTTGCAGATGATTTCGGAATATTTGAGGCGGGTCATGTTGTAGAGGGACTTCGCAAGGACGGTACCGCTGATGAGAGACGCCATCTCGGAGTGACCCTGTATTCCAAGGTGTGCGGCGAGGAGGAGCTCTTTTTCCGTGCCCGCGATATTATAGACGATATATTCGCAACGGTAAAGCATGTCCTTCCCGAGTACGTCAGATGCGATGCCTCCGCAGATTACGCACATCCCGGAAACACGTTTGAGATAGTTTGCGGCGGCAAGGAGATGGGTACTTTGTCAGTTCTCCATCCCCGTGTAAGAAATTTGCTCGATAAGAGGGCATCGGTAGCTTTCTTTGAGCTGGATCTTGAGGACTTCTCCGCTATTGCCCCGAAGGATATAAGATATTCCGAGCCATCAAAATTCCCCGGAATAGATATTGATATGACCTTTGCCGCTCCGATAGCGGATATTTCGGTCAGAGCGCTGGAGAATGCGGCAAGACGCGCGGGCGGTGATACGCTTTCCGATTTTCGCATACATGATATTTACAGCGGCGCTGACGGAGATACGGTAACTGTAAGGCTTACCTTCGTTTCAAATGAGAGGACACTCTCAAAAACGGAAATACAGCCTTATACAGATGCGATAGTTGCGGAATATGCAAAGCTCGGCTACACTATGAGAGCCTGATGTATAAGTAAATAGAAGTTGTCATTTAAGAAAAAACAGCTGCCCGGATCGCGTGGCAGCTGTTTTTTTGTATTTGACTGTATTTTTCAGAAAATTGCAGATGGGGTGAAAAATCTGTATGTGTTGAGTCTTCTTGTAGCGGGATATTGCTCCGCCTCCAGCTCGGGTATGGAGTCGGATTCGCCTGAGAGGTATTCGCCGAGCGACTTTTTTATATCCTTGAGTCGGTTTATGCTGCCGCCGTATCGGAAGGAGATGACCTCGTATCCGAATGGCTTGTATGTAGCGTTCCACTGCTCGCGGTGTATCTCGGAGAGCTCTTTGAACAGTTTTATTAGTTCGGGTATGACTTTTTCCGCGGCGTAGGTCATATATTCCTTGTCCTTTTTCAGATATGCATCTCTGAGGCGGAGCAGGAGTTCTGTTTTAAGTATGGAGATCTTGAATATATGCTTCGCATACTTTTTCATGTGGAGCGAATCCTTAGGCATTTTAGCGGCATTCACTGTGGTGAGCGCTTCCTTGTAACGATCAAGCATTTTCTCGCTCACTTCTGTTTTGTATGGAACGAGATTGTAGAACGGATCGTTGTAGAAATAAGCTTTTCCGTGCGCGGCGGTACCGTCGATATACGCGTGATAGGAGCCGATAGCCTCCCAAGTCTTGAATTTGGTCTTTGTGAGGAACTCTGATACAGATATTATATCCCTGTCGCGCGTTTTGGATCCGCGGTAGCAGTATTCGGAGAACAGAGGGAGATAGGGTACGGAGAAGAATATGTTCGTCTCGCAACCGTCGTCGTCCCATATCGTGGCAAAAACGGATCTTACACCGTTCCTCGCGCATGAGCGGAGCGCCGCCTTTGAATTGTTCCAGGTCTCCTCGTGCCAGGGGAGCTGACCGTACCAGATAGATATGCCTCCCGCAAACAGCAGGGGACGGAGCAGCTTTTTATGGCATTTTATCTGGAGGTCGTATATCTTCCCGTTCGAGTGATAGTAATCCCAGTAGACCATATCCACGTCTGCGATATTGTCGGTTATTTCCTTCGAAAAATCTATTTCTGAATCGACATAATAGGATCCGTTCGGGGATGCAAGCCGGAAGTACATATCGGACCACATCATCGGCTTGTATCCGTATTTGTTGCATATCTCGACTACCCGGCCGAGATGGCGGTTAAGCGTTTCAAAACGGTTTTGATACCCGTGCTTTTTAAGGAATTTCCCGAGGCCGACGTCGTGCGCCTCGTCCATACCTATATGTATCCTGTTGGTCCGGAAGCATTCCCGCATCGACCGTATAGCTGCTTCGATAAATTTATAGGTGGCGTCCTCGTCCACTATCAGTACGGATGACGTGTCGACTATCGGCTCGGATTCCGACCATTGCAGGTACTGTGCGAGGTGACCGAGGGTCTGTATACACGGTATGACCTCGACGCCGAGCGAGTAAGCGTAGTCATCTATCTCGCGGAGCTCCTCTTTTGAATATTTACCTCTGAGATATCCGAAGAATTTGTATTCCTCGATCGTGTATGTATCTTCTGTGTACAGCATAAGGAAATTAAGACCGAGCGCCGCCATGCAGTTTATATATTTTTTGACTGCATCAACCTTCATGACTCCGTTCCTGGAGCAGTCTATCATAACGCCGCAGTCGTCGAATACCGGGGTTTCCCGGATCTCAAAGCTCTTCTTTCCCTCGCTTATGTTCTTTGCCAGCAGGAAAAGAGCGCGGCAGAGCATAGCCGTTGTCTTTCCGCCTACGACCGCCTTTTCACCTTTGAACGAGACGTATACTCCGTCTGAGTCCGAGACTTCCAAAGAGATGTTATCGGCATCAAATCCGATGGTGTCGAAGACAGTTTTTTTGATGAATTCGAAATTTTGCATTACTATCGTCCTTTCTTTGACCAACCTTGGATCCGTTATTTGAACTTGTGCCAAAAGTATTGTAGCATTGCAGGGGAAAATTGTCAAGCATTACGGTGTTGCCGGATCCGGAAAATTTTCATCTCTCTTGTAAAAGTAATATAAATATTGTATAATATAAAAGTATGCGCGGGCGCACGGAGGAAATTTAAGCTTTTGTCCGCGTCATAAATTCACATTGGATCGAGGCCGGAGACGCAAATTGATCAACGATAAATTAAAAGAAGAAATACAGAGGAGACGCACATTCGCCATAATATCGCACCCGGACGCAGGTAAAACAACTCTGACTGAGAAATTTCTGCTGTACGGAGGCGCCATACAGGCTGCGGGCGCGGTGAAGGGAAAGGCGTCGGACAGACATGCCGTGTCAGACTGGATGGATCTTGAGAAGCAGAGGGGCATATCCATAACCTCCTCGGTCCTGCAGTTCGAATATAAGGGTATGTGTATAAATATACTGGATACGCCGGGGCATCAGGACTTTTCTGAGGATACCTACAGGACGCTGATGGCTGCGGACAGCGCGGTCATGGTCATAGATGCCGCTAAGGGTATAGAGCCGCAGACTAGAAAGCTGTTCAAGGTCTGCGCTATGCGCGATATCCCGATATTTACGTTTATAAATAAAATGGACCGAGAGGCGCGCGACCCGTTCGATCTGCTAGATGAACTGGAGCATGAGTTCGGGATAGGGACGTATCCCATGAATTGGCCGATAGGCTCCGGACATGATTTCAAGGGAGTTTACGACCGCGAGCTGAGAGCTATACTCGCTTTTTCCGATTCTCATCGCGGCAGGGAAAGACTAAATGCTATAAAGTGCGAGATGACGGATACGGATAAATTGGATGAGCTGATAGGAGAAAAGCTCCGTACCCGGCTCAACGAGGAGGTGGAGCTCGTTGAGGGCGCGTCCTTCGATTTTGATCTTGATGCGGTGCGTCACGGCAAGCTGTCTCCGGTGTTCTTCGGCTCCGCGCTGAACAATTTCGGGATAGAGTCCTTCCTTGAGAGTTTCCTGAGAATGACGACGCCTCCATTGCCGCGTGTCGCAGGAGAAGAGGAGATAGATCCCTTCAGCGAGGATTTCTCCGCGTTTGTCTTCAAAATACAGGCAAATATGAATAAGGCTCACCGTGACAGGATAGCGTTTATGCGCATCTGCTCCGGCAGGTTCGACCGCAACAGCGAGTATTATCATGTCCAGGGCGGACGCTCTCTGAGACTCTCTCAGCCTCAGCAGATGATGGCGCAGGAGAGGGAGGTCATAGATGAGGCATATGCCGGAGATATAATAGGCGTCTTTGACCCGGGTATATTCTCGATAGGAGATACCGTGTGCTCAAAGAACCATAAAATAAGATTCGAGGGGATACCGACCTTTGCTCCTGAGCATTTCGCAATGGTAGAGCAGGTCGATTCCATGAAGAGAAAGCAGTTTGCAAAGGGAATGACTCAGATAGCTCAGGAGGGCGCGATACAGATATTTTTCGAGCCTAATTCAGGTATGGAGCGAGTGATAGTCGGTGCGGTCGGAGTCCTTCAGTTCGAGGTGCTGGATTACAGGATCAAGAATGAGTACGGCTGTGACCTCAGACGTATGCCCCTTCCTTATCAGCAGATAAGGTGGATCAAGGATCAGAGCCTTGATCCGAAAACGCTCAAGCTCTCTCATGATACTAAGTGGGTGCAGGACGTAAAGGGCAGGAATCTTCTTATCTTTACAAGCCCGTGGAGCATAAAATGGATCCTGGACGACAATCCGGGCCTTGAGCTTGAGGAATTTTCCCGTAACAGCTGAAGCGTGTGTCTGCACAAGCGGTTAAAATATTGAAAGGCGTCAAACCCAACGGTTTGACGCCTTAAGTTTACATCTGCGGTTTTTTTGAAAATTTGGAGCGCCTTTTTTTCTCTTTGACCGGCAGAGACTGCCCCGGCTTTATGAGCACGTCGCCGTTGCCGCTCTTTCCGAGTATGACTATATTCCCGCCGTCAGCAATATAGAAGTCCGTGACGGATGACAGGCAGGGCAGCAGACGCTTTTTCAGTGCATGTTTCACCTCGGATCTTTTCGCAAACAGGGATAGGGGGAGATATTTGCCGCGCTCGTTCAACACCTCGGCGTTCTCATGTGTCAGCAGCTCTTTGACTCCGCGCGATACGCGGATGCGTCTGCGCAGCGAGTAGATACCGCCGCGCGGCGAGGACAGCGACGCCTCGTAGGCGATCCGATAAGGAGGAAAGCGGAACCGCTTGTGCGGGTCGGTATCGGTATCATATTCGAGCTTTGCCGCCGGCAGTAACAGTTCTTCCGTCGCCTTTAGTGCCTTTTCTTCATATTTGAGTGCGCGGACGGCTGTGAGATATGGGACTCCTGGACATATCTTGCGCACTGCGGAGAATTCTGCAAACACAATGCCGCCCTCGCCGAATCCTCGTGAAGAACGTCCGGTCCCCTCGCGCATATAAAGCTCGGTGTCGCCACTACGGCTCTCCGCCGGCTCTGCAGTTATAGTTGTAGAGATTTGCACGTTTTGCTCCGGAGAGCTTTTCTCTTTTGATTTTTTCATTACAGATCACCGTCCCGGTAAAATATATGCCGTATGCAGGGACTTAATGACCTGTCCGTCACGTCGATATTTGTAAAGAAAGCGGCAGTCCCTTTTAAAATAGACTGTCGCTTTGCGCCCTGTTTTTCATGCGTGCAGTTCGGAGTATCCGCGGACAAATTCCAGTATGACTGAGGCCGATACTTCGGCGGCGGCTTCGAGCACGTTCTCGTAGCTCTCCTTAGCGGAGGCGTTCGCGCTGTCGGATATTGCGCGGAGAGCGAGCATTTCTGTTCCGTTGATATAGCAGACGTGTGCGATAGCGGCGCTCTCCATTTCGCAGGCTATCGCATCGAAGGCAGAGCGTATCCTGTCTTTGTCTGATGCGTTCCCGATAAATTTGTCTCCGGAGGCAATGACGCCCTTTTGATATTTGACGCCGCAGCGCTCCGCGGCAGTGCAGAGCAAGGGCATGTATTTGTCGCTCACAGGGAAAAATATTCTGTTTATGCCGGATACCAGCCCGACAGGGTCTCCCAGCGCGGATGTGTCCATGTCGTGCTGTACAAGAGACTCGGCTATCGCCAGGTCGGTGCAGGACAACTCGTCCGACAGAGCGCCGGCGACTCCTCCGCTTATGATGATATCGGGTGAATAGCGGAGAATCATTATCTCCGCGCACACCGCGGCGAAAACCTTTCCTATGCCGGAGCGTGCGACTGCCGCGTCCGTCCCGTACAGTTTTCCGACCGTGAATTCTATGCCGCTGACGGTCTCTTGCTTTGCGTCGGTCATTTTGCTTTTTATATCGGACATCTCTATGTCCATTGCCGCTATTATTCCGATCATTTTTTCCTCCGCCGATATGTGTTAAATAAGGACTCTGACGGAAAGGTCAGCAGTCCGCAAGTTCAGAATTGAAAAGCAAAGCCCGCTTTATTCTCGTGTGCCGATATGTGTTAAATAGGGACGCTGACGGAACGATCAGCGGTCCGCGAGTTCAGAATTAAAAAAATCAACTCTCTTCAATATCAGAGCCGCAGGGATCCGTCCCGCAAGCAAGACGGGCAGAATATCGTTTTTCAGGTGTTTTCGCTGGGATACTTGAAAGAAATATTTTCCCCGTTCAGTACTTTTTGGTACCTTCTCGCTTCTTTCTTTGCGCTTTCGAGGTCCAGATTTTTATAGTTTCCGCATTCTTTCCGCGATTTTCCGAAGACTTCACCCTCGTGGTCAATTATTTTCTGTAAAGTTATATTTACAAGTTCAAGCACTCTTTCGTTTGTCAAGCCGCGCGTCAAAAGATAAAAACCGGTCTGACATCCCATAGGGCCGAAGTAAATTATTTTGTCTCCATTCTCTCCGAATCTTATGTATGTTGCAAACATATGTTCAAAGGAGTGCATCGTGAGATTGTCCATATAATCACCGCCATTCGGGACGCGCGTCCTCATATCGTAGGTCGTTATATCACCGATAACGCTTGAAACATATATGCCTTCCCGGATGAGATCATGGTCTACGGTAAAGGATTTTATCTTCATTTCTTCCATTTTGCACCCTCATTTTCTGTAAAATATTTGTACTTTCCGGGCGCAAAACGGCGCCGGTTTGCCTTAAAATATTTGGCTTTTCAAAACGCCAATAGCGTTTGAAAACTCTTGAAAAAATGTGGGAAAGTACTGAAAAAATATTGAAAAGTACTGAAAAAATTGATCTTTGAAAAATACGAAAAACTGTTAAAAAATACTGGGAAAATATTGAAAAAATATCTGAAAAACCTCAGAAGAGCTTAAAACTGGCTTTCCTGAGAAATGTTTGCGCTTATATCCACCAGTTAGGGGTAAGCTCGCCTAGAGATGCGATCGTTTCTTTTTCTCGGTCTAGCATTATTTGTATGTTTTTGTAATTTTCAGGCATTATCTGCGTCATCAGCTCGCGGCACGCACCGCAGGGCGGCATGACTTGCCCGTCCGTTCCTACTGCAACGACGCGTTTGATGATACTTTCCCCGTTGGTTATCATATTGAATATCGCGTTTCTCTCTGCACAGATCCCCAGAGTACACGCACAGTCTATACAGACTCCGACATAAATTTTACCTGAGCCGGATTCTATTGCTGCGGCAACACCTCCGGCATCGACTATTTCGGAAACTTTATGCGGATTAAGAACTTGTTTGGCGGCGTTGTAAAGCTTTTCCCATATCCCTTCCATTTTACCCTCCGAGATCAACGACTGATTTTATGTTATTATAACTCAGAATGCCGGAGATTTCAATATTTACGGCGTTCAAAAACCGTGATCTGTTCGAACGTGCTTGCTGAGGGCGGTATAGATACGCGGTATAGGTATGAGAAATATACCGGCTTTGGCATCCGGATCTGGCTTGACGAGGGTCGCGATGATGAAATACGGAGTCAAGGATATCCGCGACTTCAGGAGACGCAGGGAGGATCTTATTCGACCCGTCTTAAATAAAAAACAGGGCTGAGCTTTTGATGTGTACCTGCCTGACAGTCGCGTGCCCGGCGGGGCGGGCAGGGCAGCAGGGGTCACGTCTCGTTCCCTACCGTAGACAGATAGCCAATAAATAATGCATTTAAGCGGGGATCTTTTATAGGAGATCGGGATCCACATCATATTTTCCGTCGATAATTATACTGTCTGCATTGTACTTTTGAGCAAATTTTAAATAACGCTCGTTATCTTTGAGCACATTTTCTATTGTACAGTACGTATCGTCTGAACGATTTTCTATAATGCCTGCGTATTTTTTTATATCGTCAAAATGTTTTTTTATATAATTTTCGCTCATTACGAGGCAATAGAATTTGATATGTTTAAGATATTTCTTTTCAAAATCTTTCGGCCAATCAAACGGAATATAGCAGCCTTCGACAATCAGATTTTGTCCGTTTTCTATCACGGTTTTTATTATTTCACGAATGATAGGCCATAAATAATCCGTGAGCTTATCATCGTCTTCAGGCGTCAGATTTGTGTATCCGCTGCGGATGAGCCCCATCTTAAGGTGATCTATTGACAAGCAGGGCATTTTATATTTTTCAAGCAGTTTTTGAGCGAGTACGGTTTTTCCTGTGTGAGATGCGCCTGTGATCAGTATTATCAATCATATTCTCCCGTTCTGTGTTATTTTTTACCATTCACGGCTATGCTTCGGCGATGCTTTTTTACGTTTCCCTTGCTACGCGGATGCAGGATAGAACCGTTAGTTTTTGGCGCTTTCCGTATGCCGGGCAAAAGTTTGAAAAACGTGGTCGCCTTTTGTTTTTACCAATCCTAACTTATCGCAAATATGCAGTAATTTCTCGTTTGATACAGCCACATCTATATAAGCATTTTTTTCAGCAATTGACAATGCATATTGCAGCAGACGCGTATTAAAACTCTTAGAAAAGCAAAAGGACTTTCACAAGAAGAGCTAGCGATCAAATTAAATGTTGTAAGACAAACGATATCTAAATGGGAACAAGATCTATCTGTTCCAGATGCCAGTATGCTTATTCACTTAGCAGAAGAACTAGACACATCAGTTAGTGCTTTATTAGGCGAAGAGATAGTTGAAAATAAAAATGATGACTTAAATATTATTTCCAAAAAACTAGAAGTCATCAATCTAGAGCTCGCTAAAAGAAATGAAACAAAGATCAAAGTGATCCGCTACTTTCTTGTTGGAATATGTGTATTCATTGTATTGGGCTTTATTGTAATAGCACTGACCAGTAATGAATTTATGACCTGGGATTATAATTACCCAGAATTAGCGATTGCCGGTACAATCCTTCACGGAATTAGTTGGGTATTCGTAAGGGTAGCACCAATTATCTTTGTTATCGCAATTATCGGCACCATTCTCACGTATAGAAAAGGATAAATAATTAATACAAGAATTCATCATTTATTAACGATTGAATGTTATAATTTGTTAGATTAATACAGATAAATTGGAATTTATTGAGGAGAGATAAAAAATGAACTTGAAAGATTTGAAAAAAGATTGTGCCCAAAAGCAAAAGAAAGGTATTCATTTTATCATTGCATCAGTAGTAATATGGATTATGGTTTTAATCGTACAATTAACAGATTTACCTATATTAACAAAAAATCTATTGACATTTTGTTGCACTGCA
>CALWTR010000007.1 GCA_944384525.1 uncultured Clostridia bacterium | reverse complement strand
CCTTTGATATACATAACGTGCCTGATATAGGAGATATACGCTCCGCGGTAAAACTCCTCTCCGAGATGGGAGCGGATGTTACTTTTTTTAAAAATACAGTAAGGGTAAATACAGAAAGGGCAGAGTTAACACGTCTGCCGGTCTCTCTTTGCGGAGCTATGAGAGCCTCATCATACCTTATAGGCGCCTGCCTTGCAAGGTTCGGAGAGGCGATGATACCGCCTGTCGGCGGCTGTGATTTCGGGGGACGTCCGCTGGATATGCATATAGGCGCCGCGGTTTCGCTCGGTGCGGTCCTCGACGGCAATCGGCTCGTCTGCAAAAAACTGCACGGCGGCGAGATAAATTTTAATATACCGAGCGTAGGAGCGACTGTCAACGCACTTATAATGTCTTCATCCGCCGATGGAGAGAGCGTCATAAGGGGCGCTGCAAGAGAGCCGCACATAGTAAACCTGTGCGATTTTCTACGTGCGGCAGGCGCGGATATCAGCGGTGACGGCAGTAATGTCATAACTGTGCGCGGATGTGACAGCCTTGTCGGCAGAGATATATGCGTTATCCCTGATATGATAGAGGCAGGGACCTTTGCCGCCGCGGTCATGAGCGCGGGAGGATGCGTGTATATGGATGGGATAAGTTCAGATGATCTCGGACCGGTATATCCGCTCCTCGGCCAGTTGGGCGCACATATTGAGGCAAGCGGAGACACGGTTTTTGTCAGTTCGGACGGAGATGTACTTCCGGCGTGTCTTACCGCAGCTCCTTATCCGGGCATACCAACAGATATGCATCCACAGCTTGCCGCTCTTCTGGGGGTTGCTCCTGGCAGGAGCAAAGTATGCGATACGGTATGGAAAAATAGATTCAGATATATTGACGAACTCTCCAAAATGGGATATAATATAAGACGTTACGAAAATATCGCTTACATTGACGGTGTTAAGAGTATACACGGCGCACAAGTGACCTCGACCGACCTCAGAGCGGGAGCGGCGCTCATAATAGCATCACTGCGGGCAGAGGGAAGAAGCGACATCGCTCATTCCGAGATAATATGCCGGGGATATGACGGGATAACCGATAAGCTAAGGTCGCTTGGCGCTGATATACGCGACAATGACGTGTGATCTGCCGCAGTAGGTCCCGAAAATAGCGATCCCGGTTACAAAAACAAAGGAGATATAAAATGAAGAGAATATTGACGATCCAGGATATATCGTGCGTCGGAAAGTGCTCACTGACAGTGGCGCTCCCGATAATATCGGCGTGCGGAGTCGAGTGCGGCGTTATCCCCACTGCGCTCCTTGCGGTCCATACTGCCTTTCCATCATATACATTCACAGATCTTACAGAAGAGATATCTCCTATTACGGACAAATTCAAGGAGCTCAACATAAGCTTTGACGCTGTATACACCGGCTATCTCGGCTCATTTGAACAGCTCGCGCTCGTGGACAGTATCTTTTCGGTATTTGCATCGGACGGGGCGCTCAAGCTGGTAGATCCGGTCATGGCGGACAACGGAAAGCTCTATAAGGGCTTTTCTCTCGGATTTGTCAGCGCGATGAAGTCGCTCTGCTCAAAGGCCGATATAATAGTGCCCAACATGACCGAGGCGTCATTTATGCTCGGCACAGATTATGTAGAATCCGGATACAGTGAGAGCTATGTCAAGGATATACTGAAAAGGCTCTGCGATATGGGGCCGCGCTGTGCGCTTCTCACCGGTATAGGCTTCAGCGACAAGGAGATAGGCGCATACGGTTATGACTCAGTCAAGGACGAGTTCTTCTGCTATTTCAACAAGCGCCTTAACTCTTATTTCCATGGCACCGGCGATATCTTCGCATCCGCGTTCTGCGGCGCGGTCATGCGCGATCGCAGTCTCTACGACAGTACAAGGATAGCAGTCGATTTCACTCTTGAATCAATGGAAAAGACGCTTGCCGACCCGAATGCGCGCGATTACGGCGTCAATTTTGAGGAAGCGATCCCGAAGCTGATAGAGCTTGTAAACAATAATTGATATTATCGGCGTCTCCGCTCAGTACGCGCGGCGGCGCCTTTTTTCTCTCTTTTTACCCAGTATGCCACCGAGCGTGCCTGCGGCCGCGTATGCCGCGAAGCATACGAGATTATAGAGAGGAAGACTTCCGCCTGTGACAGACAGCGATATGAACAGCAGCAGAAGCGCGAATACCGCAGATGATACAGCTGCCGCCGTATGTCCTTTTTCGCGGATAAGTTTGGCGGATATAAAGCCGGATATCAGGGCGCTGACGGCAAAGGAGATACAGGATGCCATATGTAGTCCACCAGTCGGATCCTTCATTGAATACAGTATGCGCGCCGCGATAAGGAACACGATAAAAGCCGTGACGATATTGGCAGTCATGCATATCCCCGCCGTCCTGAGTACGGATGGGGCAGGTTTGTGTTTTCGGTTTTTCATAAAAAAAGCCTCCGAATAGAATACATACTAAAATGTATTCCGGAGGCTTTTTATTTATGACGCTTTTGTCAGATACGGATCAAGCTCAATCCTTGTTTTCCGTCTCTTTGCCCGTCTCTTTGTCTGCTGTTTCGGACGACTTTGACGCATCTGCTTCGGGAGCGGCGTTTTTGTCTGCGTTCTTGTCTTCCTTGGATGCGACTACTGCGGCGGCAGCGTCCGCTACCTTGACGTCGACGTTGCGGATGGCGCCCTTAAGGAATCTGATCTGTGTGCGCTGTTTAGTGGTCTCGAGGACAAGAGTCTCATCTTTTATCGATACTATCTTGCCGATTATTCCGCCGATAGTAGTGACCTCGTCGCCTACCTGGAGAGCGTCTCTCATCTCGTTAGCCGCTTTTTCCTGTTTCTTCTGAGGGCGTATCATGAAGAAGTACATAAATACGAACAGGAGAAGCACCATTACTATAGTGACCCAGAGGCCGCCCGAATTTCCTGACTCTTCAAGCATAAGTAAAAAATCAAACATATCTTTGTTCCTTTCAGAGTTGATCTGTTTTTTACAAACAGAAAATCGTACAGACTAAATTATACAGTATAATTTTGAACATTTCAAGAATAAATATGCGATTTTAGCATAATATTTGCTTTTTATATGTTTCGGCAGCAGGGAAAATAAAAATGTTATGTCGGTCAGCTTGTTTTGAGAGCTGAGTTTGCGTTTTTCCGGCGAGACGTTGGTTTTAAAAAATATGTATAAGCTATTTACTTTTTATGAACGTTGTGATATAATATATCGGATTTTGACATAATGCGACCGAAAGCCCCGTAAACCGCCACGGTAACAGGAGCGCGGTACGCGAAAAAAACGGAGGAATTTGGAAATGAAACTAACCTACAATGTCAGCGACAGACCGCGCTTCCCGCAGCTTGTCGTATTCGCGCTTCAGCAGTTGCTCGCCATAATGGCGGCTACTCTCGCGGTCCCGATCATAGTCGGAAACGATATGAGCATAGCGGCGGCTCTTTTCGGCGCCGGCGTCGGAACGCTTACATATATCCTCTTTACCAAGGGCAGGAGCCCCGTTTTCCTCGGTTCATCGTTCGCATTTATAAATTCAATGACGGCTGCGTTCGCCGGCGGCGTATCCATGTCGCTCGGCTATATCGGACTGATCCTCGGTGCAGCATTTGCGGGATTGGTTTATGTTATAATCGCCTTTATAGTCAAATTTGTCGGAACTAATTGGATAAATAAGCTCATGCCTCCGGTCGTTATCGGGCCGACCGTCGCAATTATCGGTCTCTCTCTTGCAGGCAGTTCAATAGAGCAGCTCAACAGCGGAAATGTCACCGATATATTGGGCAATTCGATAGCATCTCCGTTCGTCGCCATAATATGCGGCCTTATCGCGCTGGCAGTGACGATGCTCTGCGCTACCTACGGCAAGAAGATGGTCAAGCTCACCCCGTTCGTTATAGGGATACTTGCCGGATACGTGCTTTCTCTTATATTCACTCTTATAGGAAATGCGGCAGATATCGATGCGCTCAAGTTGATAAGCTTTGCTCCCTTCGAGGCGCTCACGTCCGACGGAGTCAGCATAAAGACTTTCCTCGATGTTCCCGACTTTACTTTCCTCACAGCCTTCAAAGGTGCTAGCGACTTCTCCTGGTCTTATGTTGCAACGATAGCGGTCGCGTACATTCCGGTCGCATTCGTTGTGTTTGCAGAGCATATAGCGGATCACAAAAACATCTCCTCTATAATAGAGCATGACCTTCTCGAGGATCCCGGACTTGACCGCACTCTCCTCGGAGACGGCGTCGGTTCTATCGTAGGAGCTTTCTTCGGCGGCTGCCCCAACACAACTTACGGAGAGTCCGTCGGTTGCGTGGCGATAACCGGCAACGCATCAGTTGTCACTATAATCGGCGCTGCTGTCGGAGCCATAGTACTCTCATTCGTATCCCCGTTCGTGGCGTTCGTCAACTCGATCCCCGAGTGCGTTATGGGAGGCGTCTGCATGGCGCTTTACGGCTTCATTGCGGTATCCGGTCTCAAGATGGTACAAAAGGTCGACCTTGAGGAAAATAAGAACCTCTTCGTTGTCTCTGTAATACTCATCTCGGGAATAGGCGGGCTCGTTCTCAATTTCGGCAAGGTTATAATCACCTCCGTAGCCTGCGCGCTCATCCTCGGTATACTCACAAATCTCATGCTCAACGCAAAGAAAAAGGACAAGTGATTTTAGTAACGGAAAACTCGCGCGGTTGATACCGCGCGAGTTTTTTTGACGCGTATCAGCATGTTTTTTGCAGACGGTCGATTGAATTATACTGAAATATGTGATATAATACTTGAGATTTATATATAATATTTACTTTCAAAAGGTGACTGGCAGATGAAAAAGATCCTGAAGTATATGAGAGGCTACGAGAAGGAATGCGTGCTCGGTCCGCTTTTCAAGCTGACTGAGGCAGTTTTTGAGCTTTTGGTCCCTCTCGTAGTTCAACATATAATAGATTACGGAATAGCGGAGGAGGACAGATCCTCGATCTGGGGAAGCGTCGGGGTACTGGTGCTCTTCGGCGTGGTCGGTCTGGCGTGCGCTCTGGCGGCACAGTACTTTGCCGCTAAGGCCGCTGTCGGATTCTCCACCAGGCTCTCATGTGCGCTGTTCGGAAAGGTGCAGTCGCTCTCTTTCTATGAACTCGACAACTTAGGTACTTCCAATATAATAACCCGAATGACAAACGATGTGAATCAGGTGCAGACCGGAATAAACCTGACGCTGAGACTACTTCTCCGATCTCCGTTCGTCGTTTTCGGCGCTATGATAATGGCGTTTTTCGTTGATGTGAAATGCGCATTGATCTTTCTCGCGACTATCCCCGTACTTTCTGTGGCGGTGTTCGGCATAATGATACTGACGATACCGCTTTACAGGAGAGTGCAGAATCGCCTTGACAGAGTGCTGAAAAAGGTCAGGGAGAATCTCGGCGGAGTACGCGTCCTCCGCGCATTTTGCATGGAGGACAAGGAAAAGGCGGACTTCAGAGAGGAAAACGACAGGCTGTATTCCTCCCAGGTCTCGGTCGGACGCATAAGCGCGCTCATGAATCCGCTCACATATGTAATAGTCAATGTGGCCATCATCATCCTGATACAGAAGGGCGCCGTAAGAGTTGAGAGCGGGATATTGACGCAGGGAGCTGTTGTAGCGCTCTACAATTATATGTCTCAGATACTTGTCGAGCTCGTTAAATTTGCAAACCTTATCATAAACGTTACTAAGGCAGTTGCCTCCGGTAACCGGATACAGACGGTATTCGAGCAGGAGAATACTCTGGAGCACGGCAAGTATTCCGAAGAGCGGCTGTGCGAGGATGAGATCCGGTTCGAAAACGTATATCTTAAATACCGCGGCGCGGGTGATTGGTCGCTCAAGGATATCAGCTTTTCGGTCGGACGGGGACAGACCCTCGGTATACTCGGTGGGACCGGCTCCGGAAAAAGCAGTCTTATATCTCTGATACCGCATTTCTATGACGCGGATAAGGGCAGGGTGCTGGTTTTCGGTCATGATGTAAAAACGCTTGATACAGAGCACTTAAGAGAGGATGTCGCCGTCGTTATGCAGACCGCGGTGCTGTTCCGCGGGACCCTGAGAGACAATATGAAGTGGGGCAATAAAGATGCTACCGATGAGGAGATAACCGAGGCTATAAGACTCGCTCAAGGCGCGGATATCGTGGCCTCCAAGGAAAAGGGGCTTGACGAGATGATCTCGGAGGGAGGTAAAAATCTCTCCGGAGGACAGAGACAGAGACTTACGATAGCTCGCGCTCTTGTGCGTCATCCCAAAATACTCATTCTTGACGACTCCGCTTCCGCGCTGGATATGGCTACCGATGCAAAACTTCGCGAGGCTGTCGCATCGCTTAAGGACGTTACTAAGGTTATAGTATCCCAGAGGGCGTCCTCTGTCCTCGCTGCGGACAAGATAATCGTGCTCGACGACGGCGAAATATCAGCCTGCGGTACGCACGAGGAGCTGATGAACTCATCTGAAATATACCGCGAGATCTATCATACTCAGTTCCCGGAGGGAGAGGAGTAATGCTGATGATCATGACGGTAAGCATGGCTCAAGTCCGCCGCAGAGGCTCAATGACCCGCTCTCGGATGACCGCGGGCTACGGAAGGGTATGATAAAAATGAATAATCCGCATATATATAAAAGAATCTTTAAAGAAATACGTCCGTATACGCTGTATGTGATATTGTCGGTACTGCTCGGTGCCGCCGGCGTTGCGGCGTCGCTGTATTCTCCGATACTGATAGGTCGTGCCGTCGACTTTATAGTCGGAGAGGGAAATGTCAATTTCACCGAGATAGGAAAGCTTTTTATCACGGTCGGAATAATGATCGCCGTTTTCTCGGTCTCGCAATGGCTGATGACGGTCATAAACAATAAAATATCGTACGGCGTAGTTAAAAGCGTTCGCAGGCAGGCCTTTGACAAGATACAGAAGATGCCGATATCGTATCTTGATTCGCACAGCTCCGGCGACACTGTCAGCCGTATAATAAATGATTCCGAGGCATTCGGTGACGGTCTGATAATAGGCTTCGGCCAATTGTTCACCGGGATACTCACGATCGTAGGCACCTTTTTCTTTATGGTGTATATAGATTACAGGATAACTCTGTTCGTTGTACTTATAACCCCTCTGTCACTGTTCGTAGCAAAGTATATCTCCTCAAAGACCTATTCAATGTTCAAGCAGAGAAGCGAGATACGCGCAGAACAGACCTCTTTCATAAATGAAATGGTGGGGAACCAGAAGGTCGTACAGGCATATACTCATGAGGATGAAAATGAGGAGAAATTCTACGAGATAAGCAAAAGACTTGAAAAGTCATCGCTTAAGGCGATATTTTATTCCTCCATAACCAATCCGGTCACAAGATTCATAAACTCGGTGTGCTATGCCGGAGTCGCGCTGATAGGAGCCTTTGCGGTGATCGGAGGCGACGGGGCGCTCACGGTAGGTATGCTGTTCTCACTGCTCAGCTATGCGGGACAGTACGCAAAGCCTTTCAATGAGATAACCGGAGTCGTGACTGAATTCCAGAACGCATATGCCTGCGCCGGAAGAGTGTTCGAACTGGTGGATCAGCCCGGGATCTCGGACAAAACGGATACCGTTCCGATATCAAACCTGAAGGCGGATATAAAATTCAACAATGTGGAATTCTCATATACGCCTGATAAACCGCTGATACGCAATGTAAATCTGGACATTAAAAGCGGAACGCGCGTAGCCATAGTAGGTCCGACAGGTTGCGGTAAAACCACGCTCATCAATCTGCTTATGAGATTTTATGACGTAACCGGAGGGTCCATAACGCTCGACGGCACGGATATCAGAGATATAAGCCGAAGCGAGCTCAGACATAACATCGGAATGGTCCTCCAGGACACGTGGCTCTCAAATAAGAGCGTAAGAGATAATATCGCTATGGGACGTCCGGGAGCGTCAGATGAGGAGATCAAGGCCGCCGCAAAAGCGTCTCATGCGCACAGCTTTATAAAGCGGCTCCCGGATGGATACGACACGCTTGTCGGAGAGGGCGGAGCGCCGCTTTCTCAAGGTCAGAAACAGCTGCTCTGTATTTCCAGAGTCATGCTGGCACCGCCGCCGATACTGATACTCGATGAGGCGACCTCGTCCATCGATACGCGCACAGAGATGCTCATACGGTCGGCATTCATGAAATTGACTGAGGGCAGGACTTCCTTCGTTGTCGCGCACAGGCTCTCCACGATCAGGAATTCCGATATAATCCTCGTCATGAAAGACGGAAATATCATCGAGAGCGGAGATCACGAGGAGCTGCTCAAGAAGGGCGGATTCTACAAGGAACTCTATGAGAGCCAGTACAAATTTTGAACTGAATTAGAAAACCGCCTCCGGGATTATTTCCCGAAGGCGGTTTTTTTGACTTTTGCCGCTATGTGCGGAGGATGTTGATATCCGCGGGTGAGAACTTCAGGCACGCAGCGTCATTCATCGCTGCAAAGCGCGGATATTGAAATGCTTTATTTATTATTCACGTCGGATGAGGCGTGAGTATGCTCAGCGGCAAAAATGCCGCGCTTTTGCAGTGCAAAGTAGAGCAGGGTGCCCAGCACTCCTGCGCAGACGATCTCCCCTACTGCGACGGTCAGCGCGAAAAACGGGTATGAGGCTATGGTCTCCATACCGTATGCGTATATAAGTACGAACGGGACGATCACCGTATTAGAAATTATTGTCGGAAGTGTTATGAGATATTTTCGGTGCCTGAGAAGATAGGCTCCTATGGCACCTATAAGCGTTGCCAGTGATCCGAACACTATATCCCAGACAACGGCTCCGGTCAACAGATTCGCCAGTATACAGCCGATGAAAAGTCCCGGTATTGCTGCCGGAACGAATGCGGGAAGTATGCAGAGCATTTCAGACAGGCGGAACTGGATCACTCCGGAGGATAAACCGACGAGTGAGGCGAGATAGGTCAGCGCCACATAGAGCGCCGCCGTTACCGCGGCGACGGTAACGGAAAGGGTCTTGCGGTTAAGCATTTTGTTTTTCTCCTTTAGTTTTGTTTTTACGGTGAGGAAGGTCTCGAACTCACCGGGCGTAACGCCGAGATATATTTTATCACACATCAAAGTGCGAATCAATACTTTTTTCTGCGTTTCCATAAAAAGTAATTAACGCCCGTAAAAAAGAAAATATAAGATCAGATTCCAGAAAATTTAAGTTACATTTTTTTCTCTGCGACAGTATAATGTTAGTAATTGGAGTGCGGCGCCGCCGTGCCGGATTAGGGGGTATTATGGAGCTTTTATTGATCAGTGATTCAAAGCTTAAGGTCATGCTTTCTGACGAAGACATGAAAAAATACGATATAAGGTGTGATGATATAAATTACGACAGTACGGAATCGAGAAAGATATTTTGGCAAATACTCGATGAGGCAAAACACAGGACCGGATTTGATGCGGCGAGCGACAAGGTCCTGGTGCAGCTTTATCCGTCCAGGGACGGCGGATGTGAGATATTCGTAACGAAGCTGGGTCTGATACCGCCGCTGACAGAAAAGACTATCTCGATGTCCGGCAGGGTCAGTATGTTGTCATCCAAGAGACGTCTTTATCTTTTCGATTCGCTCGCCGATCTGTCGAGAGTCTGTCGCAAGCTTGAGGCGGACGGATATGCGCGCGAGAGTGCAGCGTACTTTGCGGACGACAAATATTATCTGATACTTGAGGAGCGCACTAACGGAAGGACCAATATTATTTCTGAATACAGCTTTATTGAGGAATTCGGAAGAAGATGCGGTAACGCCGAGTTGGTTTACATAAGAGAGCACGGTGGAGTAGTAAAGGAGGAGAACGCCGTGCCGTTGCTCGCGCGACTCTGACGTTTCAAATACAGAAAATGCCGACCGTCAAGCGGTCGGCATTCTGCTTTTTTAAAAATCGGCGTCTTAGAGTCCGAATTTATCTTTGAGATACTGTCTGCTTATGCGTGCAGCTTCGAGCTCGGGCAGGTCGTAGCTCTGATCCTGTTCGACAATGACGGTATCGGTACCGCACTCCTCGCATGCTTTGAGGATCGATGCGAAGTCCTGAACTCCTTTTCCGAGCGGACGGAACTCAAATCCGTTCTCCTCCTTGGAGTTCTTTATCTCTTTTCCGTCCTTATCTATCAGGGCGTATACGGGACCTGCCGATGCTTTGGTGCATACGAAATCCTTGAGGTGTACGACCGGGACGCGTCCGCTGTATTTCTTTATCATTTCTACGGGGTCAAGACCTGCGTATTTTACCCAGCAAGTGTCGAGCTCGGGGAATATCCTGTCAGCGGGAACGCTCTCGAATATCCAGTCGTGCAGATATTTGCCCTCGTACTTGCCAAACTCGAAGTCATGGTTATGGTAACCGAGCATCATGCCGTTTTCCTTGAGTCCGTCTGCAACGCGGTTGAACAGAGCCTTGGTCTCCTCCCATTTGTCGCTTCCTGCGAGGCGGCCTACCTCATACCACGGTATGACCGAATATTTTACTCCGAAAGCCTTGAGGAAATCAGCGCCTGCTTTCAGATCCTTGTCAAAGAAATCGAGTGATTGATGTACGGATACGCATTTCAGCCCGAGCTTTGCGAGTATATCAGCGATCTCATTTCCGCTGCGTCCGAAATATCCGGCGAACTCAACGTAGTCGTATCCCATCGCCTTTATTGCGGAAAGTGTGCCCTCAAAATCCTGCGCCATTGTATTTCTGACGCCGTAGAGCTGTATACCGACATTGAATTTTTTCATATATTTTACTCCGAAAAAAATATTTTCTGCGGGTCAGCCCGCTCTGTGTTTGCTCATATGTTGAAATTCCGGAGCGTTTCCGCTCCGGAATCCGACCCGGTTCAAAGCTCGGGTATCTCCACCTCGACCTCGCGTCCGAGATCGGAGGATCTTGCGATGGAGTAGAGTATAGCCTGATTGTAAAGTATCTGGCTGGAGGGGACGGGAGCGGGAGTACCGTTCTTGCAGGCGTCCAGGAAAGTCCGTATCTTCTTGTCGAAGTTGGAGGGTGCGCCCGGTTTCTCCGGTATCATCGGTATCTTCGTCTCTACCTGGTTTCCTGCGACCTCGTGATATATAGTGAGGTCTCCGCCGATAGATCCGTTCCAGCACTCGGTAGACGGGATCCTGAGACCGCCCTTGTCTCCGAGTATTATAGTGTCACCGGGGGTGTCTATATTCATAGCCCATGCGATACGGAAGTCGAGTATTATACCGCCCTCGAGACGTACGAATGCGGCCGCAAAGTCATCGACTCCGAAAACCTTTGCATACTCTGGATGTCCCTGCGCTACATATCCGCAGTAATTCGGATCCTTTCCGAAGTATGCGGACTTATATCCGCTGACGGTGAGGGGCTTCGGATAACCGATAGCGTTGAGCACCATATCGAGTGAGTAGCAACCTATATCTGCGAGCGCGCCGAGGCCTGCGGTCTTATCCTCTATGAAAGTCGTACCGAACGGGGTAGGGATACCGCGGCGGCGTCCGCCTCCGGTCTGTATGTAATATATTTTTCCGAGAACTCCGCTCTCGACTATTTTTTTGACCATCTTCATATTGTCGTCGAGTCTGGGCTGGAATCCGATAGAGAGCACCTTTCCGCTCTTCTTTTCGGCTCTCATTACTTCGACTGCCTCTTCGGTAGTTACGGTGAAGGGCTTTTCGAGAAGAACGTGTACTCCGGCATTGAGCGCTGCTATCGCGCAGGGCGCATGCTGACGGTTGTAGGTGCAGACGCTGACTGCGTCGAGTTTGAGAGACTTGTCCGCGAGCATATCGTCCGCGTCCTTATAGTCACATTTGACATTTTTAAGTCCGTGCTTTTTAAAGAAAGCCGCCGCCTTGCCGGGTATGAGATCCGCTCCTGCGACTATTTCAACGTCCGGCTGTTTCATGTAAGATGCGATGTGCGCGTCTGCGATCCAACCGGTACCGATGATCCCGACTCTGAGTTTTTTGGAAGCATCTACCTTGTTTTCAACGTGCACTTCCTTGAATTCGTCAAGAACATTAGCCATTTCAAGAACCTCCGCTTACAACTATATTGACAGATCATTCTGTCTGTGTTACTATTATTATACATTCATATAATTATCACTTCAAGATTGATATTGTTTAAATTTTGAACAATATTGACCTTGAATAAGGAGCCTAATATGCAGAACGAGACAGTCAGGATAAATGTTCCGGACATACCGGTCAAGGTGTGCGAGGAGGCGAAACAGCGCATCGGGATGATAAGCGGACTTCATTATCATGACGAGATAGAGTTCATCCCGGTATATGACGGGGAATTTATATGTGTGGTAGACGGCAAAAGATATACGGCGCACGCCGGGCAGACCATTTTCATAAATTCCGGAGTCCCTCATTCCACATACTGCTTTGATGAGGGGACCAGAAGCGGGCTCATCCAGTTCAGGACAAGCGATTTTATGGATATAGAGGTCACCGGTATAATCAGGTATTCTCTCAGATTCGCATATTACACTGATGAGCCGGTGAGGATACTCGACAGCAAGGATATATTCAGATCGGCGGTATTTATTATAAATGAGTTCGGGAGCAGAGGGGTGGCTTACACCCTGATGATAAAATCCGCAGTCATACGTCTTCTTGCTCTTTTGTACAGGGAGGGGATACTGACGGAGTCTTATCATTCGCTCACCGGCGTCGAGGCAAAAAAAATAATGCCGGCGCTGGAGTATATAAATGAAAATTACTCCGAAGCGCTGACACTTGATGGGGTGAGTGCAAGACTTGGCTTTGACAAGAGTTATTTCTGCCGTATATTCAAAAAAGCGGTAGGAGCGACATTTACGCAGTATCTGAATTTTGTCCGGGTTTGCAAGGCGGAAAAAATGCTCACGCATACTGAGGACAGCATACTTGAGATATCTGAGAAAATAGGGTATTCCTCCGTCTCCTATTTCAACCGGGAATTCAAACGCTATAAGAGCTGCTCGCCTACGGTATACAGAATGGCGAGCTGCTCCACCATGTGATACGGCGTAAAGTTATTCCGGCATTTTTCCGAAGAGCCGATATCCGTCTATTTCACCCTTACACATCGCGCCGAATATTCTGTGACGTAAACCTTTGTTGTCTTTTTCAAGAGATGCGAGGAGCTTTTTCATGTTTTCCCGTTCGGTATTTTTATCTTCCGGGCACGGACTTTCCACAATGGGAAGTCCGTTTTTTCTTGCAAAATATCCGATGTACTTCTCCTGAGCGTATATAAGCGGACGTATTACGTGTATATTGCTGCGGGACAGGTATGTGACCGGAGAAAAGCTGCCCAGCCTGCCCTCAAAAAACAGGTTCATCATAAAGGTCTCAACCGCGTCGTCGAAGTGATGACCGAGCGCGACTTTGTTGCACCCGTGGGCTACGGCGGATGAGTGCAACACTCCGCGCCGCATCCTAGAGCAGAGGGAGCAGGGGTTCTCCTCCTTGCGTATATCGAATATTATCTTTGCTATCTCGGTCTTCTCTATTATGTATTCTATACCGAGGGATGAGCAGAGGTCTTTGATTCCGCTGAGATCCATATTCTCCCAGCCCATATCTGCGGTGATCGCGATAAGGCTGAATTTTTTCGGATAGAATTTCGACAGTGCCGCCAGAGCGGCGAGAAGAACGAGAGAATCCTTGCCTCCGCTCACTCCGACTGCGACGGAGTCCCCGTCCTCTATCATGCCGTAATCGTCTACGGCACGCCTGACATAGCTCAGGATCCTTCTCATATCTTCCATAAATCTCTCCTGAAAAGGAGCGCGTGTGACACCGCGCTCCGATACTGCATAAAATATTAGTAATTTGATGATTTTGGGGGGTGACTATTACGGCGATAAAAGTTTATATCGACCAGGGTCATAATCCGTTCGGATTCAATACCGGTGCGGAGGGCAACGGTTATTTCGAGCAGGACATCACCTATGAGGTCGGCAAGATACTGTACGGATATCTTTCAGCCGATCCTAATTTTGAGGCGCGGCTATCCAGGCCGGACGAGGATACCGTGCTCGGTACGAACAATTCCGGAAGTCTGGTAGCGCGGGCAAACATGGCTAACGCATGGGGGGCGGATCTTTTCGTTTCCATACATACGAATTCCGCCGAGGATCCGTCGGCTAACGGGAGCGAGGCTCTGGTATACAGCGAGGATTCTCCGGCATACGAGCTGGCCGAGGATATACTTGTCCGCTTGAATCAGGAGACCGGGCTCAGAAACCGCGGAGTAGTTATAAGACCGGGGCTCTATGTCCTCAGAAAGACCAATATGCCGGCGGTTCTCGTAGAGATAGGATTTATATCTAACCCGGAGGAAGCACAGCTGATGGTCGAGTATCCAGAGCTGTTCGCACGCGGCATATATCTGGGGATACAGGATTACTACGGGCTGTGACTGAACATATCATTCAAGATATATTTCGTCATAGTTCAGAAATTCCCTTGCCGCCTCCAGGCTGTTGGCGCTGAAGGTTCGCTCTGCGCCGCATTTCTCACATCTGACACGGATATTGCCGTCGATTATTTCAACGCGGTAGTCCCCGTCTCCGTCACAGCGGCAGTGTATCGCGCCGTCCGCTTCCAGCTCGGTTATCAGGAACTTTACTATATCGTATATCTGCGAGTCCGGCAGTCTTATCCCGTTGTCATCCTGCGCGTTCTTTATGCTTTCGAGACCGATGTCTGACAGTATTTCGCTTATTCGTTTTTCACTTTCACCGAGCGCCTCTTCGATTTTTTCCTTTTCGCCGATAAAGCATATATCCATATTTGTATATGGGCAGTTCAGCATAAAAATATCGCGCTCGAAAAATATGCTCTGCGATACGACAAAGCTGTGGCTTTTTCCGCAGAAAAGGCAGGGCACGGATATGCGTATTTTCTTGTCCGGCGTGTATTTTATTTCAAGCGCGCTTTCTCCGCAAGGGCATTTCAGACGAAGCATATCTGCGTTAAGCGCGAATTTCCCCGCTATGCCGAATATAGTGTCAGCGCATTTGGGACAGCGGTATGCTATCAGGGTCCTTTTTGGTTCTATGAGCATTTAGGTGTATCTCCAGCAAATTTCAAATAAATCATTTTCTCCCCGCCATAACGGACGCGAGAGCCGCGTCTGCGGCATCTGCACCGCGGAGGAGACGTATCAGCTCGCATGCAAAATCGAGAGCGACGCCCATGCCTGCTGCAGTAGTTATTTTCCCGTCTGTGACCACGCGGTCGCGCGTTACGGACGCGCCATCCAGCTCTTTTTCAAATCCGGGATAGCATACTGCCTTTTTACCGCGGAGCATCCCGCGTCTGCCGAGTATCATCGGAGCGGCACATATAGCGGCTATCCTCGTGCCGGCACGCTCGCACCGGTCGAGTATTTCAGAGAGCATGGGTGAGTTCATGAGATTGAGCGTCCCGGGCATGCCGCCGGGAAGAACACACGCTTCTGCGCTCTCCGCAATAACGTCTTCAGGCCTCAGATCGGCTCTTACGGTTATACCGTGAGAGCCCTTTATCATTTCGCCGCTAATGCCTACGGCGGAGACTTCTATCCCGGCGCGCCTCAGCATATCTATCGGTGTGAGCGCCTCTATTTCCTCAAATCCCTCTGCAAGAAAAACATATACCATATAAATACCTCCGTTGATACGTATATCAAATCTGAATATAGATCAGTCAAGGCTCCTCCTTGAGAGCATTTCGTTCCATTCGTCACGGGTGAGCAGTACGTCGCGTGGCTTTTGTCCGTCCGGCTCGGATACTATGCCGAGATCCTCCATAGCGTCGATATACTTTGCCGCTCGTCCGTAGCCTATCCCTATCCGGCGCTGGAGCTGAGAGGTCGATATCTTGCCGGAATCAAACGCGAGTTCGACTGCGTCGAGAAATTTCTGATCGCTGAGGAGACCGTCGGAAGAAGAGTCTCCTCCCTCGTCCGATTCGTCGCCTCCGCCCTTGCGTGAATTCTGGGTGCACTTGCTTGCGGCGCGGTTTATCTCCTCCAGTGCTTCATTGTCATAGACGTCGCCCTTGGTGTTGTTGCGTATGAAATTCATTATGCTTTCAACTTCATGGTCGGACACGAAAGCGCCCTGGACTCGCGTAGGCTTCGGCAACCCGACCGGAGCGTACAGCATATCTCCGTTGTTGAGCAGTTTTTCGGCGCCAGCCATGTCCAGTATCGTTCTGGAGTCGGTATTGGAGGACACCTTGAACGCTATTCTGGACGGGATGTTTGCTTTGATAACTCCGGTTATTACGTTGACTGACGGACGCTGAGTACCTATGATAAGGTGTATCCCGGCGGCGCGCGCTTTCTGAGCTATTCTCATTATGAGGTTCTCAACAGGATCCCTTACCTGTATCATAAGGTCGTTAAGCTCGTCTATGACTATTATGATCTTCGGCATTTTTTCGCCCTTTTCCGGGGACGCCGCGACCACCTCGTTATAAGCGTCGATATTTCTCACATTGAGCTCTTCTATCATATCGAAGCGCTTTTCCATCTGCTCGACCGCCCACATCAGGGCACCTGCGGCTTGCTTTGGCTCCGTCACGACCGGTATCAGAAGATGGGGTATGCCGTTATAGCCGTTGAGTTCGACTTTCTTCGGGTCTATCATTATGAGCTTTACTTCGTCAGGTCTCGCCTTGTACAGCAGACTTATCAGGATCGAGTTTATACATACCGATTTTCCCATACCGGTAGCTCCCGCTATGAGCACGTGAGGCATTTTTGCAATGTCTCCGTATATTGCGGTACCCGTGACGTCCATACCCATACAGATAGAGGTCTTGCTCTTTTTGCTTGCAAATTCCTCTGAGTCAATAAGGTCTCGGAGAGAGACGATAGAGGGAACCTTATTAGGCACCTCAAAGCCTATCGCCGCTCTTCCGGGTATCGGAGCTTCCATTCTTATCCCGGCGACTGCGAGATTCAGCGATATATCGTCAAAAAGGTTTGTGACCGCGCTGACCCTGACTCCTTTTGCAGGAACTACTTCGTATCTTGTTATTCTCGGGCCTCTGTCTATTCCGCCTATCGTTGCGGATACGTTAAAGGAGGCGAGCGTATCTATAAGCGTCTCTGCATTTGCCTGTATTTCCGCATTGCTGTCGTCGCTCTCTTTTTTGTCAGAGCGGGAGAGCAGGCTTATCGGCGGGAATTTGTAGTTGTCATAATTTATTTTCGGAACGCGCGTCCCCTCGGACGGGTGTATGTCTTTTGACGTGACAGAGTGAGAGGGAGCGGTCTCGGGCGGAGTTGTCCGCCGTACGGGCTCGGATCCCGCGGGAACAGTTTCCGATTTTTTTTCTTCGGTCATCGTATCAGGTTCTGCATCCGCGCTCTCCGGTTCCTCCCACGGCATCCGCTCGCTGTCTGAACTTTCCGTTATATCTTCGGGCGTTGTATTTTCCGGGGCTGCCGGTGAGTCTTTGTATACTATCTCGAAGTCGTCCTCCTCTTCCTGTTCCGATATTTCTTCCTTTGTTTCGGTAATGCCTGAGGAGTGGAATATGCTGTTTATAGTCGGCGGTATGATAGTTCTCTCGGTTTTGAGTTCCTCGGTCTCATTATCCGGCTGCTTCTCCGGCGGACGCCTTGTCAGGAATCCATCCTCCTCAGTATCACCGGCGTCGGAGGGTGTGAGCTTGATCCCGTTTATGATGCTTGCTTTTGCATCGTCTCTTGAATCAAAATCACGTATATTGACAGTTTCCGGCTCGGTCTTTTTCACATTGTCCAAGACAGGTGTATGCGAAGGGGCAGTGAAGTTCTGAGCACTTGATCCATATGTCTGAGTGCTCGGCTGAGCCTGGGCAGTGAAGTTCTGAGTATTTGACGCATATGCTTGAGTGCTGGGCTGGGTCTGGGCAGTGAAGTTCTGAGCACTTGATCCATATGTCTGAGTGCTCGGCTGAGCCTGGGCGGTGAAGTTCTGAGCACTTGATCCATATGTCTGAGTGCGCGGCTGAGCCGGGGCAGTGGGATTCTGAGGATTTGATGCATATGCTTGAGTGCTGGGATCGGATCGCTGGGAGGCTGTGCCTGCATTATCGCTCGATGCTTCCGCTCTGCGTACTTCTTCTGCAGTGCGGTTATTTTTTATGCTGAAGCCGAAGCTCGACACTGCACTGCTGCCGTTTTTCGGGGCGGTCTGCTGTTTTGAGGAAGCGGTGAAATCGAGCTTGCCTCCCGACATATTGAAGCCGAAGCTGGAAACACTGCTTTTACGCTCCTCGTTTACCTGAGGCGTGTGTTCTCCGTAAGTTTTATCAGAAGTATCGGCTGCTCCCGGGGCGGAGCTCGTATTATTTGAGTACAGATCCGTCTGCGGCGCCGTAGTCACCGGAGTTCCGGTACCTCTCTCCGCATTGCCAAAACCTCGTTCAACAGTGGAAAATCCCCGTTCAGCTCCTCCGAATCTGTTCTCAAAGGTACCGTTTTTAACGTCAAAAGTACCGTTTTTAACACCGAAAGTACCGGAATTGCCGGAGCTCCCTGCAGTGGTGCTCCTGGATGCGGCGAAGCCGTCGCGCATTTTGCGGGCTTCGTTTTTCATCCGTTCAAAGTCCGCCTCACGTCCCTTCATCAGTGGTGAGGATGCTCTGAGCGGCTCGAGCGTCTCCTGCACGGAGGATTCGCCGCGCGCCGCATTCCTTTGCATTATGATATTTGCGTTCATATTCATATCGAACGGATCAAAGCCTCCGGAGAAAAGTTCATCGGCGCTAAGCTCAGAGAATACACGATCCCTGACCGGAGACTCTTTGCGCTCAGGTTCCGCGTGTGCGGCGGGCTCATTCTCCGGGATATAAGCTCGGTCGTCTTCGCGCTCCACTGTATAAAGATTTCCGGACGGCTTACCTTTTTTCTTCGGGGCATTTCCGCTGACGAGCAACTCTATGTTTCTGAGCCCTCCGTCAACCATGAAATAGTCATCCGCGGATATTTCGTAACCGCGGCGCTTATATGCTTTTTTCATCTTTTTGGCGATCGCTTTGTTTTGCTTTTTCTCGATCTTATCCTCGCGGGCTTTTCTGTAATCCTTTTTTCTCTCGCCGAAGGATTTCTTTATCCTTTCGCGGGGCTTTGAGAAAAATTTTTTATATATATCCGAGCTCGCGCCGAAGCAGTATATCAGATACAGGGCGACTACCGCTATGGAAATTATTATAAGACCGGTCATTCCGAAAATATAAATTATTCCGTAGCCTATTACTCCGCCGAAAAATCCTCCGCCGCGGAGCTCCTTGCCCTCGTTGTAAAATGAGGAGACAGAGAACACCCTTTGCTCACCTGAGGAAGAGAATGCGTAAAGGAGCACCGATATTGTCAGAAGGGCCATAACGGAAAATACTGCGCGTGTGAGCACGCGGTGGTTTTCAATATCTGAGATAAAAAATATTGCGTGAAGTACCAAAAATGCGGGTATAAGATATGCGACCCAAGAAAAACATCCGAGCAGCAGCGCTCCCAGTGTCTTTCCGAGTATGCCGGTGCTTCCGGAAATGAACGCTATCGTTATGAAGACGGCGACTGCTATCAATATGATCGGGACGCCGCGCTTTATGCCGGATACCCGATCGTCGCTTTTATTTTCCGCGGTCTCTCCGCTTTCGCGGCGCTCGCTTTTTATGTCTTCGCGCTCTTCCGCGTTGTCCGGGCGCGCATATTCCTTGTTTTTCTGCTTCATATTTTTCCTTTCCGGACCGTGCGGCGCCGTAAGGTGACGCAGGCCTTTTGATCACGGCTCAGAGAGCCGACAAACAGATCCGGCGCAGCGGCTGTGATATACCGCGATATCGTTTGGAAACCTACCGGAGAGTTTTACTGAAAATCAATCTATTATATATAATACCAAATTCAAGTCAAAATTACAAGAGATTTAAATAATTTGGAAAAGCAGGCGGTCCTGCTTCGGGCTGTTGTTCCCGTCCCGCGCTGTATTTACAGAATAAGAAATCGGTAAATATCATCGGCGATATCGGGAAAAGCCACTTGTGTATCTTAAATACATTTGCAAGCGCTTGACATATCCTGACATAACTGATAAAATAAATTGATAAACATATCAATGCGGCGTCTCCTTGACGCTCGCTGAAAAAACAGAGGCGGCCGGTGCTTTCCGGCAGAGAGGTTGATCCGATGCAGCTCTATAATTCCTTAACTCACGAAAAAGAAGAATTTGTTCCGGTAGAGGCGGGAAAGGTCAGCATGTACACATGCGGTCCGACGGTATATCACTTCGCCCATATAGGGAATCTCAGAACCTATATAATGGAGGATGTGCTTGAGAAATATCTGCGCTATTCCGGATATGACGTAAAGCGCGTGATGAACATTACGGACGTCGGTCATCTCACCAGCGATGCTGACACCGGAGAAGATAAGATGCTCAAGGGAGCAAAGCGCGAGCATAAGACTGTCATGCAGATAGCCAAGTTTTATACCGATGCATTTTTCAAGGACTGCAAAAAGCTAAATATAAAGACTCCGGATGTCGTAGAGCCTGCGACAAACTGCATAGACGAATTCATCAAGATGATAAGCGAGCTGCTCGAGAAGGGATATGCATATATTGCCGGCGGAAACGTATATTTTGATACGTCAAAGCTGGAAAAATACTATGTTTTCAACGACCACGACGAGGAGGATCTCGCCGTCGGCGTCCGTGAGGGCGTCGGCGAAGACAAGAACAAGCGCAATAAATGCGACTTCGTTCTCTGGTTCACAAAATCGAAGTTTGAGGATCAGGAACTGAAATGGGACAGCCCATGGGGCGTCGGCTATCCGGGATGGCATATAGAGTGCTCCTGTATCGCCAGAAAGCACCTCGGAGAGAGGCTCGATATCCACTGCGGCGGTATAGACAACGCTTTCCCGCACCACACGAATGAGATAGCGCAGAGCGAGGCTGCGTTCGGGCACAAGTGGTGTAACTTCTGGTTTCATGTCCATCATCTGAATACTGAGTCAGGTAAGATGAGCAAGTCCAAAGGCGAGTTTCTCACCGTCTCCCTGCTTGAGGAGCGCGGCTTTGACCCGCTCGCATACCGCTTCTTCTGCCTGCAGTCGCACTACCGCAAAAATCTTGTGTTCTCATGGGAAAATCTCGAGAATGCCTCAGTCGCCTACAAGCGTATAATAAGCAAGGTTGCCGCTCTTCACAAGGACGGAGATACTGACGCCGACGTATGCCGCGCTTTGGAGAAGGAGTTTTGCGACGCGCTGGACAACGATCTTAACACATCTCTTGCCATCACGGCGCTTTACGACGTTTTGAAGGCGGATACCAACGACTCAACAAAACTATATTTGATAGATCGCTTTGACAGCGTGCTTTCTCTCGGGATCATGGAGGCGGCGGAAAAACTCAGAGAGGGCGGGGCGGAGAATACCGCAGACGCAGAGCTGGTCAGATATATCGAGAAAATGATCGAGGCCAGACGCGCCGCAAAGGCGGAGAAGAACTATCAGGAGGCGGACCGTATCCGGGCTGAGCTCGCAGAAAAAGGCATAATACTTACCGATACAAAGAACGGCACGGAATATACGATCAAGCATTGATACTTAAGGACATGACCGGCGGACTCCCTCGAATTTTGCTCTGATATGTAAACATATGTTTTAATAAGTCGAATTTTAAGACTGGATCTTTACATGACGGCGGATATGCCGCAAATGAAATTGTTATAACAGCAATAACATTTCAAGGGCCTTGCAAATGGGGGAACGTAATGATAAAACGCGAAAAAATTCTGCCGCGCACCGTTGCAGTGCTTATATTTTTGACGATGATGTTCATATGGAGAAATTCTACTCTTGACAGAGACGCATCCGCCGGGGAGAGCAACGCGGTCCGCGGCTGGCTCGAGAGTTTTTTGTCGTATGACAGTGCTGCAGGGGCCTTTATACTCAAGCATCTGAGAAAGATCGCTCATTTCCTTGAGTTCGGCCTTCTGGGGGCGGAGACGTGCCTGTACTCGCATCTCATACGCCGTTCTGCGGCGTTTTCGCTGGCGGCGTCCGCTATATTTGGCCTGTTTGTTGCCGCCGCCGACGAGACCATACAAATTTTCACAGGGCGCGGAGCTTCGGTCCGGGACGTTATGCTCGATTTTTCCGGCTTTCTGACATTCGGAGCGCTGACTGAAGCCGCAATGTATTTTTTGTCATGTCTCAGAAAGAAAAAGGAGTGTTAAAATGCCGGAATTTCTCAGGGATAACTCATTACTCACATCTGCGAGGGAAAAGGGCAGGGATCTTTCTCCGGCGCGTGTTCTTCTGATGTTTCTTGCGGTTTTTATCGCCGCGTCTCTGCTTGAGAGCATATTTGCAGTCATCATAATGCTTCTATCCGATGGAAGAGCTGTTTTTGAGCATATGAAAAGCGAGGGAGCTTACTCTGATGGATTTCTTGAGTGGCTCAAGGGTCGGGACAGTTATGTAGTATCGTCGCTGTTTGCAAGGATAGCGGATATTGCCGCGGTGCTTATTTTCTGCCTTGTTATTGAGAAAAGATCATCCGCGTCTCTCGGCTTGATAAAAAAAGGCGCGGTGAGGAGTGCATTTCTCGGGTATTTGGCCGGATTTGCAATGCTGACATCAGTTATGGCGATAGTTACCGTTACCGGCGCCGCCAGGATCACCGGTGTATCCTCTCAGATAAGATGGGGATATATAATTCTTTTGTTTTTCGGTTTTATGATACAGAGCACTGCCGAGGAGCTCCTTTTCCGTTCTTATCTCACGGTGTCGCTCGCCAAAAAAACAGGCGCTGTACCTGCGGCGGTGATAAGCTCTCTCCTTTTTGCATCGGCTCATATAGCAAATACAGACAGGGTAAATGTGATCGCGCTGATAAATATATTTCTTTACGGGATGTTCGCCTCGTTCCTCATGTTCCGTACCGGAAATATTTTCGTGTGCTCCACCCTGCATGCCGCCTGGAATTTTACGCAGGGGTGCATATGGGGAACTGCGGTCAGCGGAATATCTGCCGGAGCTTCCGTGTTTTCATGCTATATTCCGGAGGAGTTTTCGGTCACGAGCGGTGGTGAATTCGGACTTGAGGGAGGGCTTGCCGCGACGGCGGTATTCATCATAGGTATTGCCGCAGTGATGTATTTCAGCTTAAAAAAGAGACCGGAGCATTCTGACGGATGACCCGGTCCAGATAGAAAAGCCCGGGGAACCCCGGGCTTTTCTTATTTTTTGTCAAAGTGTTGTTTTGAAAAATATCTCCGCGCGTCTTTTGCCGTCGGATGTACATCCGAAGACTGATATATCATCGTTTTCAAAAGCAAGCTCTCCGCCGCTCATAAATGAGTCGATATCTTTGCGCGGAACACCGAAATATTTCAGCACTTTAGCAGCGCCGCGCGGAAATGAAAAAAAGTCCTTTTTCAAAAGAGGGATCTCCTGCGGCTCTGCTGTGTCCTCTCTCAGCCATTCGATCGCAGGCGTATTCTCGGTGCAGTAAACGTTTATTCTGGAGAGCGCGCCTACCTCTTTGAGCTCTATACGGCTGTCCTTTTTAATATAGCTGTATTCCTTTCCGCCGAAGACTCTGAAATACCTTACCTCGTCAAAAGATATCGTTATGATCCTGGAAAAATACAGGAGAGTGACCAGTATCCCGACGCCGGAAACGATCGCAAGAGGATAGAGCCCGACATATGATGTTGATATATCTATATATATGACGGATACGGCAAATATCGCCGCCAAAGGCAATATCGTCAGAAAATGGAGCGGATTGACCGCCAGAAGATAGGTTTTTTTCATTTCACTTTGCTCCTTGTTATTTGCGCTACCGCCTAAGTAAATACTCCGCGCGGCCGTGAGTCAAAACAACTTTGCCGCGGTCCGAAATAATTCCGCGTCAGTTTAAAAATAATTCCGGATCCGCCGTGAGTCAAAATAATTCCGCTTTGAGCCGAAATAATTTTGCGCTCCTGCCCAAGTAAATACTCTGCGTGGCAGTGAGTCAAAATTGCTCCGTCATAGTCCGAAATAATTCCGCGGCAGTTTAAAACGATTCTGCGCCGTTGTGAGTCAAAATAATTTTGCGCTCCCGCCCAAGAATCAAGAATAATTAAATACCCCGTCGCGGGGCGCGCTATTCGGGCAGCCGCGGCGGTCATGACCGTGTCCGCTGGGGAGCTGGGCGGGGAAGTGCCGCGCGTAAATCAAATAAAAAAGCCGAAAGAACAGACTTCCGGCTTTTTTGCTTGCTTGAAAACTTATCTCTTGGAGAACTGAGGAGCACGTCTTGCTGCTTTGAGTCCGTACTTCTTTCTTTCCTTCATACGAGGGTCGCGGGTGAGGAAGCCTGCCTTCTTGAGCGCGGGCTTATAGGTCTCATCTGCGCTGAGGAGCGCTCTGGATACGCCGTGGCGTATAGCGCCTGCCTGACCGGAAAATCCGCCGCCCTTTACGTTAGCGACTATATCGAACTTGCCTATGGAATCGGTAACTCCGAAGGGCTGATTGATTATGAGCTTGAGAGTTTCGAGACCGAAATACTCGTCAATGGTCTTACCGTTTATTATTATAGAACCGGTGCCGGGATAGAGGCGAACCCTTGCTATGGACTTCTTTCTTCTTCCGGTGCCGTAGAAATAAGGCTTTGCGCTTGTATACATGATCTTTTACTCCTTTCCTGATCAGTCGACTGCTATGGGCTGCTGAGCTGCATGCTTATGCTCTGCGCCTGAATATACCTTGAGACGGGTTATGGACTTGTCCCCGATCGTGTTGTGGGGAAGCATGCCCTTTACCGCAAGTCTCATCGCAAGCTCCGGGCGGGTAGCCATAAGGTGCTTGTAAGACTCCTCCTTAAGGCCTCCTATATAGCCGGAGTGGCGGCGGTAAAACTTCTGATCAAGCTTTTTGCCGGTGAGTATAGCCTTGTCGGCGTTGATTATTATAACGAACTCTCCGCAGTCTACATGAGGCGTAAACTCGGGTCTGTGCTTGCCGCGGAGTATGGTAGCGGCGGCTGCAGCTGTTCTGCCGAGGGGCTTATTGGCTGCGTCGATAACGAACCATCTGCGCTCGACTGTCTCTTTTTTTGCCATGTACGTGGACATTCTTTTTTCCTCCATAAATCACTGATGCCGTATCGACGGCTTTTTTACGAACGCACCTATTATATCACAGCGCTTTTCCGTTTGTCAAGTCGTTTTTGAAAATAATTTCAATAAAAATGATTTATCAATTACATCCTCTTTAAATCTCTTTTTTTCTCTCGTTTTCTCTTGTTTTTGAAAATGTGTGATAAAATTTTTTTAGTCGCAAAAAAGCGAGCGGAAGTATCCGCTCGCAGAGTTGCATATTATTCGCATGGTTCGGTTCGCAGCATGTCCCACGGGGTTATCATCCCGAGCAGCTGTGACGCGGGCTTGCCGCTTGCGGTGACGAATACCGCCGCAAGTCTGCGCGCGCCGGGGCCGCCCTCATTGAAGTATTCTTTCAGTGAATAATATTCCGCATCCGGGCGGACAAAGCGAAACTGCTCCGTGATATGTGCCCGGTGAGGGAGGAATCTCGAGAATTTTTTCAGTGTATCCTCGTTCGTTATCCTTGCCTCCGGCGTCTCTCTTATGTACGCGAAAAATGTTCCTACGCTGAAAATACCGTAAAGGCTTTCTCCTCGCATTACCGGGACGTGCGAAAAGCCGCGTCGTCCCATTTCGTTCATGAGTTCCTTTATCCTTGTATTTTCGGTAGCCACCAGCAGAGATGATATCGGGGTCGCGATATCCTTGGCCCGCGGCGGATTCCGCAGATAATTGTTGACGTTAGCGAGAAAATCCACCAGCTTTTGCGACGGCTCTACTACTCTTTCGCCGTCCATGAGGGAGTGATGCGAGAGAAGGTTGCGTATATCTCTGCACAGGTTCAGCTCCTCCTGCCATCGCTTTCCGTCCGGCTCGGAGGAAAACTGCATTATCACACTGGAAAAACGCTTCTTTTTGCCGCTGTATCTTGAGACGAGAAGCTCCTCCATTTCTCTGTACAGGTTCAGAAACTCATCCGCTCTACCCATATCGCTCCCTCCGGGCTTAAAAAAATCAAATCTGCTTGTTCACGCTTTTATATTCATCGTAATGCCTGTAATATGGACAGGAGGATGTGTTGCGGTTCATGAATCTGACCATCTCGTCTTCATCAAGCTTTTGCTGGCATCTGTAAACTTCAAAGTTGTCGTCATAATCGTAAAACTCACAGCTCTCGCATGTTTTTGAATGTTGTTTGTAGCCCATATCAGATCCTCCTTTTTTGGATTGATGACGAGCGTCCGCTTATCCCGCAGTACCGTGCGGCGATCCGCGCTCCTCATCTACATTATAGCATTGTATCTTTTTAAAATCAATATATACTTTAAAATTAACAAAAAAACAGATTTTTGTTGACTTCAAACAAATCATATTATACATATTTTATTCAGCTTTTAAAATATCCGTGATTTTTTAGTGGAAAGACACTTGACCGCGAGCGCGGAAATGCTATAATTATTTTGAGCGACGATCATCAAGTGTATGATCTCAGAGTCGGGAGGTTTTTTAAATGATAGATCTGGAGTTCTTTCCGGGGTGGGTCAGACGGTCCGTCACATTTACGATAGACGACGGGAATGTCCGGTACGATGAAAAATTTTTGCGCATAGTCAGAAACGGCGGGATAAAGGGGACCTTTAATCTGTGTTCGCATAATCTGTCGGCTTTCGACAAAAAAGGATATCGGGAATTCTACGATGGCTATGAGATCGCAAACCATGTAAAATATCATCCGGGACTTATGACCCGGGAGCTTGAGGAAAATCTGTGCAACGATGATTTTAACCCCGCATCTGCGGACCCGAGCAAAGTTTACGCATATTCTGAAAAGGGCAGGATCGTTGACGGTCTGTATTATGTGATGGAGCCGCGCGGCTGGCGTCTCAGAGCCACGGAAAAAAGCTACATAAGATTCATAGACGAATCGCGCACGGAGCTTGAGGAGGTGTTCGGCGCGGGGCGGGTTAACGGTTTTGTCTGGCCGTTCCATGAGCAGGACAGTGATGTTATAAAAGCGCATATCGCAGACAGCGGAGTCTACGGGGCGCGCCGCACAGGTGCTCTCTGCGGCAGGGATGGCTATCTCATGCCTCAGGACAGGATGGCCTGGACGTATACCGTCACCGACAGGGAGATCTCACAAACGGCTGAAGAGTATTTCACTCTACCCGATAACGGCAAACTAAGATTCTTTGCGATAGGCGTGCATTCGATCGATTTCGAGAACAGCGACAGCTGGGGCAAACTGGAAGACTTTGCAAATAAATTCGGGCACAGGGACGAGATGTTTTTCTTCGGGACAAACGAGGAAATATTCGCGCAGGAAGACGCGATCAGAGCGGCGTATACCGAGGGAGGACGGCTCTTTAATCCGTCAGACGTACATTTGTGGGCGAAGGTTGACGGAGAGAAGGTCACGGTACCGCCTAAAAGCTCGATCACTCTTTGACAGGGGCGGCAAGCGCCCCTCTTTAAAAAAATTAAAAAATGTATTGACAAATCAAAAAGGATAATGTATAATATTTTCGTTGCTTGCGAGAGTGGCGGAACTGGCAGACGCGCACGTTTGAGGGGCGTGTGGTTTTACCATACGGGTTCAAGTCCCGTCTCTCGCACCA
>CALWTR010000006.1 GCA_944384525.1 uncultured Clostridia bacterium | reverse complement strand
GGTATTTTTCAGCGAGGCGGCGATATATCCTCTCACCCGGCTTCACCGTGCGCTCAGTACCGGACAGCACCCATCCGTCAAGATCGCGGAACAGATCCAGCTCACGCATATGCCCCTCAAGATCGCGGGTGACGTTTGAGAGCAGGTACAGCCCGTATCCTCTGAGCTTAAGCTCGTGCATCAGCTCTTTCATACCCTCGACCGGCGGCACGACGCGGAACCAGGAACGGACAGCCTCCGCCGCATCAGGGATCAGAGAGTCCGGTATCCTGCCGCGAAGAGTTTTGATATATCCCTCTCCGTCAAGCTCGCCCGCATCCATTCTCCACCATTCGGGAGAGGCAAATATCTCCTCTGCGTATTCCGCCGCCTCCGGCCTGTCCGAAAAATGAGCGATTATATCGCGCGGGGAATATTTTATAAGCACCTGACCATAGTCGAATACTATATTTTTAATCACCTTTAGTGCCTTCTCCCCCATCTATGAACTTTTTCCCTTCCCGTATAGCGGCGCGGAAATCCTTTATATACTCCTGCCTGAGCTCCTTTTGCTCCGCGAGCTCCACCTCAGTGAGAGACCGGGTCTTGGAAAGCGCAGCGAGCTCATTTATCCTGGCTATTTTTTCTCTGGTCATCTAAAAAACACTCTCCTTAAAAACAACTCCCCGCACGCTGAAAAGCCTACGGGGGTAGTTGATCTTTAATTTTGATATATCAATAATATCTTCTTCTCGTCTTTATCTGTATGAAGAGACCGAGGAGTGCGGCAACGCCAGCTATGACGTAATTGATATACGGGAACGTTATATTGACGTCGCTGAGGAGCGGCACCACCTCGTACGCAAGGAGGAATCCACCTCCGACCGACGTACCGATGATGAGCACCCACTTCATAAGGATGAGCACAACTATCGAGACAACGAGAGCTACGCAAGCGGCGACGATCTTCTTTGCGTCATCGTCCGTGATGACCTTGTGCATATATTCTGAGCAATAAGTCATCAGCGCCCAATAACCCGCATACGTACCGCCGACGATTATCCCTATCTTCCAGATCAGTTTTGATACGCAAGCCAGTATGAACGCGCATACCGCGGAGAGTATTATACTTCCTATCTCGCCGAGCGTTATCCCCCATGACTCCACAACGGGGCAGAGGAACTCAAGCATTACGCCCGTACCTGCGACGAACGTAACAACGAAGAGCTGTATATAAAATGAGCGGCAGCCGATCAAAAGCTCAAACACCGCAACGGCGATAAGGATCCATACGAGATACTGGTCGACAAAATCGAGGGCCATCCCCACGTACTTGTCCACCGTCGCATTGGTCTTTACAGCCTCAAAGCACTCAGTCACAAATCTGACGCCATGCTCGTACCCGTACTTGGCCTCTGCGATATTATCGGCGAAGCCGCGGTAATCAAAAGAGCCGATATCAGCGCCGCCGGCAGCGCATACAAAGACGCCGAACAATGCAGCAAGCGCTATGACCAGAGCTATAACAGTAGCCGCTTTTTTCATAATTATGTACCTCACAGATTTATTGTAAGATCCGTCAAATAAAGCCGGATAATTTCTTCTCCGGCGAAAATTCCCGCCGTATATAAAGTATAGCATATTATAAAACTGATTGCAAGAGGTTAGACGCAGATTTTATTTTTTTTGTACCGTTTTAATGCCGCGTCGCACCCGGACAGATATAAAAAAGCCGGATAAAGGCGGAAGTGCTCAAATTTTGCCGAAAGCCGCCGAGCCGTAAAACGCAGAGACGCGTCCATGCTATCGGCTCGGACTGATACTGTAACGTCTATTAAAAATAAGCTTGTCAAATTTCGTATTTTTCCCCGGTATTTCGATATTTTTCACATTATTGACAATGTTTATTTACATTTGCCACAAAAATATATGAGTCGTACTTACCTGTCAGCAAAATGGATACTGCAAATACAAATGGCGTTATAATGCAAAAAAAACGGCAATATTATTCGGATTCTTTGCCTCCCGCCGCGGAGATGGCAGAGGCGATATTATACACCGGTATACCTTTATCCGATGCGAATCCCGCGGTTTGAAAGGAGCCGCCGGAGCGCCTCGTGACATAAGCTATCAGCATATCGGAATATTCGATAAGGCGCCGGTTCCTTTCAGCCATACAGCCGCTGTAATAACGGTCGGAAATATATTCCGCACTATCGGAAAGAGAAAGTATCCGGCGATATTCCCCGCGGTCATACGCGCTCCATCTGGCGTCCTGGTCACGGCAAGGAAGCACCAGGCACAGCCGTATCGGAAGACGCTCGCGCAGTTTGATAACGGCTCGTGCCGCACAGGTGTCAAAGCCAACCGCACCGCCCGCGTAAAAATCCCTTATCCCCAAGCTGTAAGCGTACTCTATACCGCGTACAAGCTTATCTTCAATATCTTTTATAAACGCCTCAGGCAAGCTCCTGTGACCGGTAAACGCGCATCCAGGCATAGCTCCTCCGTAAAACAGTGATTCCGGATAGAGACCGGCTGTGCCGGATACCTATCCGGAATTTATTTTACCACTTACACATGCGCGTGTCAAGCGGTCCTCCGCTTAACTGCTGCCGCGCGCAACTCCTCCATTCCCAAAAATACAGCTATAAAAATACAGAGAGCGAAAATCATTTTGACAAAAAGCCACGGTGCGGTCGTAACGCTCCCGTTCATCGAAAACGCCCCCTGCGCACCTGCGCTGGCCGCAAATGCGGCGCAAAGCGGAAATACACCGTATCCGACGATATCTAGTTTTATTTTGACGCGCCGCCTCAGCCTGATAAATGAGAGCGTGAAATTATATATTTCAACTCCGATTATGACATATGCGTATCCGACCACTCCGAGGCGCGGCAAAACCAGGACGACTAATATTATTGAGAGGAGCGAATCAGAAATGTTGACCCACATCGAATATACTTGCTCACCTATACCCTTCAGCACTGAATCGGTCACATGATCAAGGTACATCACCGGTATGACGACGCTCAGTATGGCTATATAGACGCCGGCTTCCCCGCTGCCGTACAGTATATTGCCGATCTCATCGGAAAAGGTATATAAAAGCACGGCGCTCCCACAAGAAAACGCCAGAGTGTACCCCAAAGCTCTCGACGCGATAGAAGACATCCTATCGATCTCTCCCCTGGCCTTGCACTCCGCGAACTCAGGTACGAGCAGTCCGGAAAACGCTGTCAGAAGCGCCATCGGATACAGTATAACAGGCATCGCCATGCCGTGAAGTATTCCATAAGACGCAAGCGCATCGGAATACTCATTTCCGCCTTTTTTGAGGCTCTTCGGTATAAGTACATGCTCAAACGTCAAAAGCGCAGAACGTATGTATGCCGAAAGCGCTACCGGCACTGCCATATTGAAAAGCCGTCCCCAGCCGCCCGGGACCTCTTCCCCTCCGCGCTCAAGTATGTGAGAGGTATCGCCGATAAACAAAAGCATCTGAAAGAAAAAGGCTATAAATTCGGATAAAGCCGAGCCTCCTACCATCGCGAGGCAGGCATACTCTACGCCGTAAGGAGCCGCACGGGTTATAAGGGCAATTGTGATACCTATACGCAACCCCTGCTCCGCCACACTGCACAGCGCATTCTTATGTACGCGCCTGACCCCGATAAAATATCCTGACATGACTGCGGACATTGCGGTCGGGACAAGGCATATGGCAAAAAGCCGAAGCGAGGAGACCGTCCTCGCATCTCCGAGGATATCGGTCCCGAAAAACTCAGCACCGAAAAACAGCACCAGAGCCGCCGCACCGCCAAAGGAAAGGGCGTAAACAACAGAGCGGCGGAGCACGGCGCGCGCCTCTTTTCCCAGTCCCTCTCCTACGGCGGCGGCCACAAGACGCGTTACGGTAAGACTTATCCCGGAAGTCGCAAATGTCACGGCAAAACCGTATACGGACATCATCAGAGTAAAAAGCCCTATCCCCTCAGCTCCTACGGTCCGTGACAAATAGGAATTGAACGCGACCGCAACGCCGCGCATAAACAGCGAGACCGATGTCAGCAGTATCCCGCTCATAAAAAAACGCCTGGTGTTAACGCTCATCATACACCGCTCCAAACAATCGTCTTTCTTTAACAATTCTATGATTCAAAGCGGATTTTTAAAACCGTGAGATCATCATCGGCCGCTTACGGCGATATACTTTTTGTAATGCGCTATCGCTATGGCGGCCGCCTCTCCGTATGAAGCTCGTCCTCCTCCGCCGTTCAGTTTCAGAGCGGCATCATTGAGCGCATCAGAGGCATCCGTTACTTTTCCGGCATGCTCTGACGCGTGAGCACGAGCAGCGAGAATATCGCTCTTTGCCCCCTCAGAGAGCCGTTCCCACGCCGTCCGGTAACGCTCCGGATCCGCGCGGCTCATATCGCCCAGCACTATTTCATACATTGACAGCGCCGCGCTGTACCTCAGATAAGGCGTGCCGCCGTTCATCAGACGTCTGTACGCCTCAAAATTTGCCTCCTCCTCACGTGAGATCCCGCACCTATGGGCGAACTCATGCGCGGCTGAGAAAACTACCGTATAATCCGGATAGGAAAAATTTACGCATACCTCTCCGGTAAACGGGAAATACATCCCGTTAATGCCCGCCGACGTAAACAACGCCTCCGGGACCAGCGGCTTTATCCTTGTACTGCCGCATCCCCAGATCCGACACAGCTCATCTGAAAGCTCGTCCGCGCTCATTCCGGATGCGGTGCTCCCGTTCTCCGAGCGCTGAATTCCGCAGGACAGGCTGTTTATTTCCCCGGAGAGATATACGGTAAATGCCTCGGCATCCTCATATCCGACCTCGTCCGGGTCCAGCCCAAGAGAAACATAGCCGGGCGTTATGCGATACCCGACGCCAAGAGTAAAAAAATACAGCGGATAAAGCAATGTCACCAGGACAATGATAAAGAAAGTAAAGGCACCGGTGTCGCCGCCCCTGACGACACGCCGGATACCGAAGACCGCAAGCAGGAGCACAGCTATCGGCAAAATTACCGTCAACACCTCCGCCAGCGGAAACGGGAACGGCGAGGTCAAAAACGAGAGCAGAAAACGAAAGGCGGCACCAACGGTGCCGCCGATAAGATCCGCCGCCGCAGGGCTCAGCCGTGCGACGATATTCAAAATCAAAGTTACCCCTATCAGGAGCAGACAAACACGGTACCTCGTTAAAAACGACTGCACCGCATTTTTGCTCCGCGGCGTATCCGCGGAGGATTTCCCGACAGTACCTTCCATATTTCGGCATATCTCCGTATCAAAGATTATCGAAGATCGCAACTCCTTTTTTCATTATGATCAAGATCATAGCTGTATTGAGAGCGAGCATCAAAATGATGATCAGCAGAGCCGATATGATGCCGCCCAGAAAGGCGCTGAAAAGGCCGAACAGCGCCGCGATGCCGACTGATATCAGCATGGATGCGAGCATCGTAAGGTTGACGGACGCGCCCTGCTTTATAGGAATGTTTTCATTGATCCAGTCAAAGCGCGGGAATATCAGATTGAGCATAAGTCCGATAGTATCTACGAGCAGGGTCATAAGTACATTCACTATTATGAATGTAATTATTACTACCGCATCGTTCCCTATCGCTAACCCGAACAAAAGCGCGCTCACGGCCGCCACCGGAGCCGCTATGATCATATGCAGAGAAAGTTTTGCGATCAGCACATCCTTAGTATTTACGGGGATGCTCTTTATTATCCAGAGATTTTTGCCCTCCAGCGATATCGACGGAGCGGAGATCAGCGTCATAGATGAGAGGAACAGCATCGTTCCGAGTGCCGCTATCTCGCCGATATTGACAATATCGACCTCAAGCACCTCGATAACAGAAATAAGAGTATCGCGGTTAATGACCGCCAATACAGCGAGAACCAGTGAAAAGGCGATGCCAAGCGAGTCATTGAGCATATAAGCGACCGAGGAGGTATATTTTGACATCTCCTTGCCGATGAGCGCTTTGCGCACACCTCTCACCTTTGCCTCGCGGCGCACGTACTCCTTTTTCTTTGCTCCGCTCTTTTCTGTCGTTATGCGTATAAAGCTCCGTATTATCAGGACAGAAGCAACGGCAAACGCGGCGAGCGATATTCCGCAGACGAGCAGGAAGGCAAGTATATCGAATTTTGCTATCGACGCGCCCACCCAGTACAGCGCGACATATTTGCGCGCGAACTCCTCATTTATTATCGAGCCCGGGTCAGTCACGATAACATCCATGTTCCCGATCAGCTGGAAATATACATAGTAAAAAGCCACAAGGAGAACAAGCGACGCCATTACCTTGGTTATTGCACGGTTTTTGAACTTAGCCGCAACTATCGCGATCACCCAGCCGAAAACCGAAGACACGGAGAGCGAAAGCAGCGGAAGCATAATGAACACAACGATGAACGCAAGCGTTGCGGATACGGAAAAACCGCATCTGTCGTCATATGCCACTATCGCAGGTATCATTATAACGGATTCAAAGAGCACGTTGAATATATAGACGACAGACATTCTCGATATCACTATGTCGATAGGCTTTATCGGCATACTGAGCAAAAGCTCATTATCCTTTGCGTCGAATATCTCCGTCTTGGTCATAAAAATAGAACCGACGAACATAAACAGAAACGCCGCCAGCATGAACAGCGCAAAATACAGCCAGTCGAGCTCCGACTTATGCATATATACGACCAATGCATCGGCAAATACATATACAAAGAAGAAGAACGCGACAAAGGCTAAGGCGAGAAAGGCGAGCACAAAGACCGCCATTCCCTTCCCCCTGTTCTTTTTCTTTCCGCCCATATACATGCCGGCGAACATTGAGCGTATCCTTATACCTATAAGAGTCTTAAGCATTGTCTCCCTCCAGTTCAAGGAATACCTCTTCCAGAGAATCCTGGCCGCGCACCTCTTCCATCGTTCCGGAAACCACAAGGGTTCCGTTTTTGATTATCGCGACCTTGTCGCAGAGCTTCTCCGCGACCTCAAGTACGTGAGTCGAGAAGAATATCGCACCTCCCTGTTCACAGAACTCGCGCATCATCTCTTTGAGTATATGTGACGCCTTGGGATCCAGCCCGACAAACGGCTCATCCATTATTATCAGCTTGGGTGAATGGAGCCATGCGGCTATTACGGCAAGCTTCTGTTTCATACCGTGAGAATAGGAATTTATCGGCTGTGCGAGATCACCGGTAAGACCGAGCTTGTCGGAGAGCTCGTGTATCTTCTTTTCGCGCTCCTCCGCACTTACCTTATATACGTCCGCTATAAAATTGAGATATTTTATTCCGCTCATGAACTCATACAGATCCGGGTTATCGGGTATATATGCGCAGATGCGCTTGCAGTCCAGGGGATGCTCCTTTACCGATATGCCGTCTATATATATCTCTCCCGAGTCAAATTTAAGAATACCGATACAGGATTTTATCGTCGTAGTCTTTCCCGCACCGTTATGTCCTATAAACCCGCAGATCTCGCCCGGCTTTATCTCAAGGCTGAGATTGTCGACGGCCTTTTTGTCGCCGTAGCTTTTTGTAAGACCTACTATTTTAAGCATGAATATCCTCCGATATCGTTATTCTTTACGGAAAACCGTACACGTTTATTATACAATAGTCTCATCCCCTTGTCAACAATAAAAAAACGCGCGGAAAAGATCCCCTGAACGTCAGGGGACCTTAAAACTGATTTTTTCCATATAAAAAGCTTATTTCCGGTCGTTTTCGTATATTATCAGCAATATCCCGTCTTCTACTCCTACCGATGACGGAGCGCCGGTAAACGCATTGCTGACGCCTATCGGGAATTCGCTCGTAACAGTTATCCCGTCCGCCGGATATTCGAGCCCGCTCTCTCTTACCCCGTGCGACTCCTCTGTCAGGGAGAATACGGATATTTCCCCGCGCATCCCGGCGGGAAAATCTATTTCGGAATTCCTTATAACAGTGAATACTTCCCTGTCCGAGATCATCTCCCCTCTTCCGCCGGAGAGAGCTATATACGCAAGCGTCTGTATATTCGCAACAGTGTGAGAACTCCTGCCGCCGAGCGCACAGTACAACCGAAAACGGCGATATCCCTTATCGAGCCCGTATCTGACCGCCGCAAGCGTATCCGTATCGTTTTTCCTGACCGGAAGAGTCAGAACATTTCCGTGCTCCGGAGAATATCCGAGAGAATCGAAGTCGCCTATCACCGCGTCGGTCCGTATACCGTATCGCTCGGCATAAGCAAGCCCTCCGTCTGCCGCTATAACATAATCGTCATCAGCCGGAGAAAACGGAAGTCCGCCCTCCTCGCCGGCACATATTATATGACATATGCTCATTTTTGACTCCCTTCAATCCTCATCTGCTACCTCTGCCTTGACCGCGGCGACCTCCTCCGACATACGGTCGGCAAGACGGCTGTGTAGGAAAAACGAGGTCAAATATACCGCCCCGCACAAAAACAGCGCTGATCCGAGCCCGGTATAGAAAAAGGCGACAAAACGCACCGGTACTATATCGGTACTGCGAAGAGTTATACCCATAGCGATCATAAACGCTATTATTATATATGACTTGATCGTAAACGCCTTTAAAAACAGCTGTTTTTCCGCTCTGTAACCGAGTATCCGGCGCACATTCTTAAAAAGCAGCCTCAAAAACATGGCTCCGAACAGGAAGAAAACCGGGACCATGAGTAAAAATACCGGCAGTTCATGGTCCTCTATACACGCTTCTATACCGGCGCGGCAGACATTAAAGCCTGCAAAAAGCCAGAGAGCAGATGCCAGTAACAAAAGCCATCTAGGATGGACCATTGACTCTATCCTCCCCTATCAATTTAAAGCCGCCTTGTATATATTTATCATATCATCGCGGTGGAGAGGGAGCGCAGTACCGAGCGTTCCTCCGCAGACGATGCAGCACTTATCAGCCATCTCCTCTATCTGCCTGTCGGTCGGCTCCACTCCGAGCTCCTTTATCGTGACCGGCATTTCCAGCGAGCGGAAGAAGTCCTCCGTTGCCTCTATGCCACGAACAGCCGTCTCATCTTCCGTGCCGCACGGAGATACTCCGTATACGTTGACGGCAAGCGAGGCGAATCTGTGCGGGATATATTTATACACGTATCTCGCCCAGCTCCCCCATATAGCGGAGAGCCCTGCTCCGTGCGCCACATCGAACATTCCGCCGAGCTCGTGCTCAAGACGGTGACACGCCCAGTCCCCTCCTCCGTTTCCGAAGCTAGTAAGTCCGTTATGGGAGAGACTGCTCGCCCACATTATCTCGGCGCGCGCCGAGAGGTCGAGAGGATCCTTCATGAGCCTCTGCGCGTTCTTTATCACGGTACGCATCAGCGCCTCCGCTATACCGTCCGTGAGCTCCATGTTTTTATCGCGGTTAAAATAGCGCTCAAGAGTATGCATCATTATATCCACACAGCCGCACGAGGTCTGATACTTCGGCAGGGACAATGTAAGTTCCGGATCCATCAGCGCAAAGACAGGGCGCGAAAGATCGTTGTTATAACCGCGCTTTATCCATCCGTTCTCATTGGTTATTACCGAGGAATTGCTCATTTCACTGCCCGCCGCGGCTATCGTGGGAACGGCGCCTATCGGAAGCGGAACGGCAGGCTCGCGCTTGCAGGTGTATATATCCCATACATCTCCGCCGGAGGTGACCCCGTAAGCTATCGCCTTTGCGGAATCTATAACGCTGCCGCCGCCGACGGCAAGGATGAAATCCACGCCCTCGCGCAGAGAGAGATCTATACCCTCATATACCTTTGAAAGCCGGGGATTCGGCACTACTCCGCCGAGGGAGACATATTTTATCCCCTCAGCATCGAGTGAGGCGCAGACCCTTCCGAGGAGCCCGGACTTTACCGCACTGCCGCCACCGAAGTGGACGAGGACTTTCTTATACCCGCCCTCCTTTATGAGCTTGCCAGCCATCTCCTCTGCTCCCCCGCCGAAGAGAACTTTAGTGGGGGTATAATATGAATATAAAGCCATATATGTGCTCCTTTACAGATATATTTTTAACGTCAGACCTCTACGGAGGAGGCGTAACTGATTATATCGTCTTTCAAGCCGTCAAAAGAACTGCTCTTGCAGGCAAACTGAAAGAGCCAAAATGCGTCGCTGCCCTTATACACAGAGGAAAAGTAAGAGTACTTTGCCCCGTCTATATTCTTTTCAAATACGAAATAAGTGAGTAGTCCCTCTTTGCTCAGTGTTGTATCGAGACCGTTTGTTTCCAGTACGAGCTTACCGTAATCCTCGAGCGTGAGCGAAGCACCGCCGGGAAGATCTGAGATCATCTCCTTTATGGCGAATACCGCAATGTCCCGCGAATCATATGCCGCAGTAAAACCCTCATGCTCGACCTCTTTGAAAGCCGATGTCAGGGTCACAGTCATTCCGGAGTTTGAAAATTCCACAGGCTCTTCCGAGAAACAGCCGGTCAGTACGGCGGCAGATAAAACAAGCGTTAAAAATAATGCGAATGCTTTCTTGGCGACACCTTTCATGAAAAATCCCCCAGTATCCGCGGCAAATGCCGCGTTATTTCATTTACATTATATCACGGAGACATATCAATATCAATATATATAACTTGAAATAGCGGAGAGCTTATGGTAAAATTATCTTGAAATGCGGCGCAGAACACGCATTTTTCCGTGCCGGAACACCGGCACGGAAAACCGTCACGAAAAAATACAAGATATAAGGAGTTTTCCCATGATAAAAATACTTGCGCTCGGAAACAGCCTCTCGCAGGATGCGACAAGGTATCTGCATGACATAGCTCATGCCGCCGGAGACGATATTAAGGTCGTAAATCTGTATATCGGCGGATGCACTCTGGCGAGGCACTACCGCAACATGCTCTCTGGGGCTAAGGAATATGGATACGAATTCAACGGCTCATACGTCGGACTCAAGGTATCCCTTGACGAGGCTCTGTATTCCGATGACTGGGATTATATGACGATCCAGCAGGCAAGCTATCAGAGCTTCAGCTACGAATCGTGCCGCCCGTATATAGACAGGATAAAGGAGCACATGACGCTCGCCTGTCCGAAGGCAAAAATACTGATACATCAGATATGGGGCTATCAGAACGGCTCGCGTAGGCTTGAAGCCGCCGGGTTCTCCGACTTCAAGGAAATGCTTTCCGCAAGCCGCGCCGTGACTCACCGCCTTGCCGGAGAGCTCGGTTTTGACGGTATAGTTCCTTGCGGGGACGCGATGGCGCTCGCCTTTGACGGCGGGATAGAAAAACTGCACCGCGACGATATACACGTATCTTACGGTCTCGGCAGGTACCTGACAGGACTTGTTTGGTACAGGACGTTCACGGGAAAGAACATTGCCGGCAACACCTTTTCCGACCTCGATGAGCCGGCATCCGAACGCGACATTGCCATAGCAAAGCGCGCCGCGGAGCAGGCAGTCGAATCCTGCCGTGATATCAATAAGCTATCCTGAGCGCTCCGCCGTCAGCGCATCACCTTTTCAAACCGGAACATCTCGTCCGGTCCTTCCCCCGGTCCTTTCCCGTCAGCCGTTTTGTCAGAGGTACCGGCATGCTTTTCGCAGATAAACTCCACCGCGCTGAAACCGCATTTATTTATATAAAAATGGATATTGCGCTTTTCCATTTGTACGAGTTGCAAATATAGTAAATAAAATTCTTCCGTAACGCTCACCTCATTCGTAGTACCGTCCGCAAACTTATATTTTATAATCTGCATTGTATAATGCCTCCACTTATAAGCACGAGGACGGCACAAAGGTAAGGTTTTTTATTAAATCTTTCATAAAATTCCCTCCCGATTGAATTTTGAAAAATTGAATATTTCCAAAATTCGCGTGGGAGGGCTGCGGGCTTTTATAATGCGACTTTTTTCGCAGGGCATAAAAAAGCGCTCACGCTTTTGTGCGTGAACGCCTTAAAAAATCTGTTTAGTTTATTTTTATATAAAAAGTGTTTATGTCCGATAGACTTTTAATTTGAACAATTTAATCATACTGTCGGGAATGTTATTTCTGTCGTTCCATAGTCATACAGGCGAACAGTCAAAACATAGGAAACACCTTCAATATCCGCTGAAAAATCAAGAAACACAAGATTTTTGTTTTCAAATTTTACGGTCGTATCAAAAGCCAGCGCACCGTCTGAACCAATATTCAAATTAACCGTACCTTTATATGAATTATCAGTTTCATCAAATTCAAACAAAGAGTTATATTTTACAGAAGGAATTATCGATCTCATAAAACCGAAGTCGTCGCCGTAATTACCTTGCTCATATTCTTGCAATGTATCGTAGCCAGTTCCTCCCGGCCCTGCTTCCCAACCTGTTTCTGTTTTAGAAAAATAAGAAACGGTTTTATCACTATTAACTCTATAAATATGTTCGCCCCAGTCTATAACGCCAGAAGATATTTGGTGTATGCTACCGTCTTCAATAAGTTTTAATGTCATTTCCCCACTTTCTCCGCCCACATTTACTGTACCCGTAAAGGTCAAATTTTTATATTTAAGGTCAAGAGCCTCGTTCCATTCTTCTTCCGTTACAGTATAAGAAACGGCCTCATTTACAGTAACGGAGCAAGTATCGGTTTTATCTCCCGCTTTTGCCGTAATGGTGGCGGTACCCGCCGCAATAGCCGTAACTTTGCCGTTTTCCACCGTTGCAACGGCATTATCACTTGACGACTAAGTTACGGTTTTATTCGTTGCATTGTTAGGTGCAACCGTCGCCGTAAGCGTTTCCTCGTCGCCTATATCCATAGTAAGCGTAGTTTTATTGAGCGTTACGCTTTCAACCGCTACCGTTTGTTCTTCGCCGTTGTTGCAAGCAACAAGACCGAACGCGCAGGTCATAGCGCATATGAGCGCTACGACCATAGTCAATAAGCCTCTTTTCATAGTTTATCCTCCTTGCGGCTTGCAGTTTAAGTGTACTTTTACTGCAACGCCAAAAAATTACATATCGGGCGCAAATTCAATGAATTTACTTGATTTATTATAGCACAAAAGCGGAAAAAAAGTCAAGCAAAAGATAACAGTAAAAGTACACTTTTACTACAATTTTTTTAAATACCGCATTCTTCGGCTTGTCTTTTACTTTATTTTCGCTATCCTTATAGATAAAATATCGTGTATAAGGAGCAATAAAATGACTTTGACGGACGAGTTTATCGACCTTGTAGCCGCAGAAACCTATTTGCTTATCCAAGCGGAGCAGAACGACACCGAAATAAAGCGGCTTGAAAACCTTGTTGCGGAAAACCAAAAGGCGATAAATAATCTTATGCAGGCGTTAATGCTCGGCAAGATTGCCGATACGATTTTGTCGCAGATTGAAAAGTTAGAGAACGAAAACAAGGAATTGCAGGACACCATAGCGACCGAAAAGGCAATGCAGATAAATTACAGTTACGCCGATATTCGCAAATGGCTGTTACGCTTTCGCACGCTGGACTATTCCAAGACCAAAAACCGCAAAGACCTGATAGACACTTTCATTTATAAAGTGATACTGTACGACAACAAAATGAAAATCTTGTTTCACCTAAAAGGCGGGCAACAGAGCGAACTGCTCTTAAATCTGATAGTCCCCGAATACCCCGACGGACACGGCGAAGAGGAGAGAAACGGCGATAAAATGCCCGAAAATGAAAAAGAAACCGACAAATCGGTTTCTCTTTCATCGGGGTGTGCGTATACCCCTGTTATGGTCGAAGTGACAGGACTCGAACCTGCAGCATCTTGCTCCCAAAGCAAGCGCGCTACCATTGCGCCACACCTCGTATCCGTATACGCCGCTATGCGTTATACATTAAAACGCTATGCGGACGATATTTATTATATCACGCTTTTTTCAAATTGTCAATAAAACAATCTTCTATTCTCGGATTGCATCTGATCTTATCAAATGAGTCAAGGTCATTTCCAAAGTATGTAACAAGGCGCCCGAATATCGGGCGCCTTGATTTTTTTAATTTGCCGAACTGCCGGTTTATCCTACTATACCGGAACGCTCTATACCCTGGACAAGGTACTTCTGGCAGAACAGGTATATAATGATAAGCGGAGCTATGATCATTATACCCGCGGTGTTCTTTACGACGTTCTCGTATATTACCCTTCCGGAATAGTCCGTCAGGAATTCATCCGAGATATTCTTGAACAGGTCAGGCATCAGTGTCATCTTGCCTGCCGTATCAGTGAAGAACAAAGTCGTATAGAAGTTATCCGTCCACTGCCATGAGAAGGAGAACAGGAATATGGTTATCAGCATAGGAACAGACAGCGGTATGATTATCTGGAAGAAGGTCCGGAAGACTCCCGAGCCGTCGACGTACGCCGACTCTTCCAGCTCATCCGGGACTCCCTTGAAGAACTGTCTCATCATAAAGATGTACAGACCGTTCTTGAACGCCAGACCGGATATCGAAAGGATTATCAGCGGCCAGAACGTATTCGTCAGCTGCGGCCTGCTTCCCATGATAAGCTCGATTATCCCCTTATAATCCCAGGAGAGCACGCGCCCGATATCAAAGCCGGAGAAGTGCTGCAGCAGAGAGAGCTTAAGGGTGTTATGCGGGATTATCATCGTGACAACGACCGCGATGAAGAGAACCTTGTTCCCCTTGAACTTGAACTTCGCAAATCCGTAGCCGATCATACAGCATATAAAGGTCTGTATAAGCGCACAGGAAAGCGACAGTAACGTAGTGTTGAGGAGAGCTGAGAAATAATGCTTCTCTTCTATAAGGTACTGATATATCTCAAGCGTAAAATGCTTGGGTATAAGATTGACCGTAGAGTCTATTACGTCGGTACGCGACATGAAGGATCCGGCTATCTTGGTAAAGAAAGGATAAAGTATTACATACGATACTCCCAGCATAAGGACGAATCTGAATATACCTATCAGTATCTTTACCCATGTATACGATGAGGTGAATTTGTTTTTGACCCTTTGCCAATAAGGAGTCTTGTCTGCATAATCGACATAGATCTTGTTTTTGGTTTCTTTTCTGATCTTTGGTGAATCCATGTGCAAACCCTCCTTAATCTCTTCTCTGATAGAATATGAACGACGACGCTATACCGACGAACACGGCTATTATAAGCATGACTATCGCGAAGTATATCCAGGACATCGCCGTAGCCAGATGCATATCGGTGACGTTGCTCGAAATATAGCTCATCGTTATATTCGAGTTCTTGGTAAAGGAGTCGATTATCGTATATATCGCATTTACCAGTATCATCGGGCTTATCATCGGGAAGGTGACCTTCCAGAATGTCTCCCACGCGGTCGCGCCTTCTATCTGGCAGGCCTCGTATATAGCCGGAGATATCGACTGAAGACCGGCGAGGAATATAAGCATCTGAACGCCGGAATAGTTGATGATATCGTATACGTTATTGACCAGGTCTACGACATAGACAACAAGATCCTGACCTATCTTCATACTGCCGAACAATCGCTCAACGTCCATGACGGATATTATCTCGGACGCGCCGGAGGAGCCGGAGCCATCGTCTATTCCTGACTCAGTGGAATCAGAGAATACGTCCGAGGCGTTTATGCTCTCCATTAGACCGGTGGCTATTATGACGGGTATGAAGAAGATCGCGCGGAACACTGCTCTTCCGAGCATCTTCTGGTTGAGGACGACCGCGATGAACAGAGAGAATATAATTATCGCGGGGACCTCAAATATCAGCTGCTGAAGTCCGCTGAGCAGATACTCGACGAAAGTCGAGGTACTCATCGCCGTCTGGTAATACTCAAGCCCCTTGGGCACAAGAACATAATCCATTACGCTCGCGTCCCAGACGAGCGAGTTGAAGCTGAACCATATCGAGTCGATTATAACCGGTATGTATATCAGGATCAGACCGAGTATGAAAGGAAGAACGAAGACGTAGCCCGCTCTTGCCTTTCTCTCGTTCAGAGTGGCGGGACGCAGAAGCTTTCTCTTCGGTTTTACATTAACTGATTTATCCATCTGTGCTCGCCTCCTTTATATTTTTACATACCCGTATTTCGGGATCTCATATTCCTGACCGTTAAGTCTTACTGTAACGGAGAATATATTGTAATTAAGTATGAACCTTACACTGTCGGTCCCGTTCGAGTAGGTGACCATAACTATGCTGCCGTCATCAAGCGAGAAGTCGGTATAGCTGTAATCATCGTCGAGCGCTGAGGAATCCGTAACGTAGTGGAGCTGCGTGTTGTTCTCATAATCGTCTACTGCATTGACGGAAACGACTATCGGATCCACGTCATCCGCATTGTTGTACTCGCCGTACAGATCATTTATGAGGCTGTCGAGCTCAGCTGAGAAGTTATCGGACACATCCTCGCCGAGGATATCGCTCATCTGCGCTACAATCGCATCCTTGCCGATCTCAACGCGAACTCCCTTTCCGTATGCGGCAGGGTCGTTCTTGATCTGCTCATAAGCGGCGTATATCTTGGCATTGATCTGGCTGAGAAGGATATCGAGGAATTCCGTTTCCAGGGCGATAAGGTTCTCCTCGCGCTCCGTCTCATCTATGACTCTCTCCGCGATGAGCACCGCATGATCCACTATGTTATAGGATCCGAGAGATCCTATCGCGTCATTGAGCTTTTTGTACTGAGCTATAAGGTCTTCTTTCCAGTTCTCATAGTTTACGGAGTAGTATTCGTTATACGCGCTCTCCTTGAGATGCTCTGTATTCTGATAGGAGAGGATGTAGTAAAGAGCCGCTCCGTTCTCGAGTGAACGCAGGAAGTTATAATCCGGAGAACCGGACTCGTTCAGCGGCGAGCCGGCATAATTGACATAGCCGTGGAGCACCATGCCGGTGAACGGTATCGTATAAGAATAATACTTATAGTGGCTGGAATCCGTAGGCAGTTCAAGTATATGACTTGCAAAGCCTGCCGCATAAATGTTGCCCATATCCATCATGACGCTGTATTTTCCGTCAGCTCTGGAGCTTACGGAGGAAAGCAGGGAGGTTATATATCCCATCGCGTCCTGACGGGTGATTATATTGTCAGAGTCGAAGTTGGAGTTGAGGTCCGCTGCTATCCCGGAGAGGGACAGGTAATTGTGAGAGTACTTCGAATACTTCTTGTCGAACTTCGCGAAGAGCTCTGCAAGGCTGTCCGCGCTCACTACGTTCTCAAAATGTCCGCCGAACATCTGGTATACTGAGAAATACGTCTGCTTTGACGCATATCTGTTATCCATCATCCTGGAGCAGTTCTGCTTTCTGGATATGCCGTCGAACATCGCCGTGTTAGTGAGATACATGAAATCAAAATCCGGATAAACTCCGAAGCCCTTCTCCGCAGAGTATGCTATAAGGTCCTCAAAGTCGCCCTTTCCGCCGCAGGCTTTCATCCATTTAAGTTTGGTCGGATAGGTGTGATCCATACCGCCGTTTGCAAAGCCGGTGAGCTTGAAGTTCACATTTGTGATCCCGTTTGCCGCCAGCTCATCGTACATTGTGGAAATATCCGAGAATGTTGTCAGAGCTATATCGACATTAACCGGGAAAGTGAGGATCTTGGACATTATCTCGATAGAGCCGAAACTCTCGATGTAAAGACTGATATTGTCTCCGACATTTTCAAGAGCGGTAAGAACGCCGTTCTCCTTGAGGTAGTCGCGGTAGCAGGTAGCCATCCCCACATAGGAGGCTGCATAATCCCGGTCCGGGTTATAACCGGCGAGAAGAGGATCGGCAAGCATTGAATAGCGGAGAGTAAAGTTTCCGGTATATCTTCCCTCTGCCGCCAGGCTGTTGACTCCGATACCGCTGACGGATATCGTATTCGAAAGGTCAAATGTGTCGGTCGGCCGCATGTTGAAGGTCGCATACAAGCCTATGTACTGATGCGATACTCCGCCGGCGGAGTATGTGAGCTTCGCCATTCCGTCGCCCTCTTCGATTATCGCGAAGAAGCCGGTCCTGGTTATATTGCCGTTGACCTTTGTGTCATTGATTATACCGTAGACCGGCATCACTATCTGTTCTCCGTGATGCTGCGCCGTTATTGTGGAGAGCGAGTTGTCGTATCCGTAAACGTCCGCACTGCGGTATATATTTGTCTTTGTATAGTCGTTGTAATAATCCTCAAACTCGAGTATTGAGCCTGAGCCGTCCGGATAAAAGAGATATCCGTAGTTTCTCATATCGCCCGCGCCGAAATAAGGCACAGGGGTTATGCTCTGAAGTGAGTAATATTCCTCATCAAAAGTTATCGAGTTTGCCGGAAGAGTTACCGAGAGAGTTCCGTCGCTGTTCAGCGTGTACTCGAGCGCACACTTGAAAAGCGGAGTCTGGAGATTTGAGCTGACATAGCCTGTGTCGTTCTCATCCTGGAACTTATCCGAATAGGAGTATTCGGGACAGTAGGTTATTATAACGTTGGACAGAGAACGCATATTGGATATCGACTGTCCCTCGTTCAGAGTGTATATAGGCTGACCGGTCTCCTTGATTATCGGATATTTCTCATAGAGGCTCTCAAGGAGCTCCTCGTAGTTCGGGAACACCTCGAGCAGTTTGGGGTCCTGGAGAGTATAAGAGGAGAGTATCTTTCCGACCGGGAACCAAAGGTTGCTGAGCTCGTCTCTCTTGTCGCGGTCAAGATATTTGTCCGTTATTCTCTTTGCGGCGTTATAGTATGCCCTTGCCGCACCCAGAGCGTTGCCCTCATATTCCTCGTTCAGATAGAAATCCTTTGTTTTGAAAAAGTCAAACTCAAAGCTGTCTATCTCGCTCTTGTTTCTGTCCGAGAGATTTTGATACTCCTCCGACTGTTTGAATTCATTCATGTATTCGGAAACGAGCTCTACATACGGAGTGACCATCGGGAAAAGTATCAGCTGTTCGAACCTTTCCACGAAGATCGCGCCGGGGGCGAGGAAGTTTACATTAGCCTCACCTATGACGTAGTTAACTCTTATTCCGTTATTGATAAAGGAGGTAGTGATCTGCCCCTTTGACGCGGCGTGCTGAGTACTGTTCATAGTACCCTTGTTAGTGGTCACCGCGGTCTCGTAATAATCGATCACTATCTGGCTGGAGAGCAGATTTTTATTTGCGGTGTCTATCGTTGTTGTACCGGAAGTTGCTACATTAACGGGATTGGAGGTAAGTATCTGCTGCGTCAGATTGTTTTTATAATATGCCATCCCGGTATAGCGGTTGACGTACAGAGTGAAGTCCCCAAGCGTTACCGAATCGAGATATCCCGCCTCAAGGTCTGCATTCAGCGCGTCTGCGGCATTATCGTATGTCTGTTTCAACGCCGAAGAAACTATCTCCGCCTTCTGGTCCGTCGTCAGCGTTTCCGCGCCGCCTGCTATATAGGTTGCGGACACGCTGGCCGGTATCAGCACCGATATTATCGGAAGGAGCAATGCTACCGTCAGCACCGAAGACAATATTCTTTTTAATTTCATACTTTCATCTCCGTTAGGTTATATTCTGTTCGATATCTCTTCGACTATCGCAAATACGAAGCTTACCATCTTTCCGACAAGGCTGGAGAAGAGGATCGCAACGAACATGATGACTGCCATCGCTACGATAGTGAAAATTACCGTGATGAAGTTTTTACCCAAAGTATATCCGTGCGTAACAAGAGTAGCAAAGAATATAAGGAAGAGAGCCCAGACAAATCCGATGCTGGTGATAAGCGTTGAGATCGCTCCCTCATTTGTGGTAAGAACATTGGTGAGCGCCGTTGAAATTATAATGAGCAGCGGAAGCGGCGCAAGTGAATAAGAGCTTGCGATAAAAATGTCCTTAAATGAGCCCTCGCCGTCGAACAGAGTTGTCAGGCACCAGTTGGCGGCACACCATAGCAGGAGCGGGACCACGACCGCGATCACCTGTACCATTATGGAGGAATAGTTCTCCTGAGGATTGAAGATGTATCCGGTACCTATGCTCTGATAGAAGAAAGCTACTATCGTAAGGGCAACTATCGTGATACCTGCTCTTACAGAGCCTCTCTTCTCATGCTTAAGATCCCAGAAACCGTCGAACGGGTGGAATATGACGTGCTGGCTGTACATGAGCTCCTCCCAGTACGTCTTTTTGCCGACCTTGAGCGATACGCGCTTGTTGAGCCGCTTAGCATAGCCGGCAAACTTGAGGTAGAGCACAACGAGCGCGATCACTATTATCGGGATCAGGATCAGCCATTTCTGCGACCAGATCTTTCTGACCTGAGAGAATGACTTTGAATAGTAATCCGTCTCGTATGCGTTTTTCAGTATATCCATCGCCTCTTGATATTTGCCTTCATTGTAAAGCGATTTGCCTATACCGATATATGCTACGTCAAAGTTGTTGTTGTATTTGAGGACGTCGTTCCAATAGTCTATCGACTTGTCGTACTGATGCTCGTTAGAGGTCCTGAGCGCGCCCAGCAGATATTCTGCATATGTTGTCGGCTCATAGACCGTGACTGTGCGGAGGTCTCCGTCGAGGAGCAGCATATAGGTCTCGTCCCCGATAGTCTGATAGGTGATCGCCGCTATTCTCGTCATGTTTCCGAGCTGGTCTCCGGAATCTCCGAAGGCGAAAAGCAGGTTTCCGTTTGAATCATAGGTATATACCCTGCTTCGGCTCTCATCAACGATCGACCACGTCTTCTCCGGGCCGCAGGCAACGTCTATAACTATTGACGGGCTTGAGTTTTCCGAGGTGGAAAGCTGATTTATAGCGACCTCGCCTCCGCAGTCGAAGAAACCGTTACGTTTCATGATCTCGGTTCCCTTGGAGTTCAGCTTTTTTACAGGTGAATATGTAGCGTCTTTACTGGTTATCGCCGCTATCTGCTGAGACTGATCGCTCGGCTTTATCTCTATAGTTGCGTATACGAAGCCCTCGTCGTCGATAGTTATATTGTTGTACGCGGTAGAGAGATTAAGGGACTCGAGCGCGAGCTGTTCCGGAGACTGGAATCTTCTCCAGATTATCTGCCATGCGGTCATTGTACTTTTCTGCGCGCCGATGAATCCGGTGAATTCTCCGGTGCCGCTCATGACTATGATACCGTCACTGCATCCGCGGGATACGACGAATATTCTGCCGTACTGGTCGACGGCGCAGGCTATCGGAGTCCACATCTCATCCGAGAGCAGGTCGCTGTCCGGCTTTTTTATCGTATCGACCCAGTTGAAACTGCGGTCGAAAATCACTATCTGTTTGTTTCCGGAATCACATACATATATGCGATCGTCGGTTATAAAGATACCCTCGGGAGCCTTCAGAGATTTTTGCTTTCCGGTATCGTCCACATAGGTATCTATGAGCCTGTCGAACTTGTAATACTTATTGAGTACGACGATCCTGTCGTTCCCTCCGTCCGCGATATAAACATATCCGCGGTCATCGGTAACAAGATCGTAAACATTGCCGAGATCCTTCCCTGTTGCATCGCGCAGACCGGTGTAGCCGCCGTCGACGCTCTGAACTGCCGAATATGCTGTAGGGGATGAGAGAGGCTCTCCCTCTATATCGTAAGTGTAGGTGTCATATGCTTCAAACGCGGCGGGATATACGGTACCGAACAGCATTACCGCAATAAATGCGAATATAAAAATTGAAGTAAACTTCTTTTTCATATTTTACTGTCCTCCTTAATCCTTCATACCGGACGAGCCCATCGTCTCTATGATCTGGCTCTGTGAGAATACGAACACCGTTATCGGCACTATCATCATTACGACCGTAGCCGCAGCTCCGGCGCCGGAACGGGCTATACCGCCGGCAACTATCTGCTGTATTGCATAGTTGAACGTCTTGAGTTCCTCGGAGTGTATATATATAGATGCTCCGGTATTCCACAGGTTTTTGAAACACTCGATTATAAGCGTGAGCCACGCGGGCTTGACCATCGGCATCGCTATGATCCAGAAGGTCCTGAACTCGCTCGCTCCGTCTATTCTCGCACTCTCAAGCACTGTATCCGGTACAGAGGTCTCCATGAACTGCTTCATAAGGTAAAGTCCTATGGTCGTCGCCATCGCGGGGACTATTACCGAGAGGAGCGTATCTATCCAGCCGAATGCGGAGAGGATTATAAAGTGGGTAACCTGGTTGACCGTAGAGTGGAACATAAGTGAGAGGACTATGACCTGGAAGAGGAAGTTCCGCCCCGGGTAATGCAGCTTTGCGAGCGAGTATGCCGCCAGAGATGCTATGAGCAGGTTTCCGAAGGTACCGCAGAAAGTTATGAACACAGTATTGAATATGTATCTGGAGAACGGTACCCATGAGTCGCTCAGCAGCGAGAAGAGGTCCTTGAAGTTTTCCACAGTCGGATCTATTACGTAGAACCGGGGCGGGAACATAAACAACTCATCAAGCGGCTTGAACGCCTGGATTATAACATAATACATGGGAAGGAACATAAACAGTCCCATAAGAATAAGGAAGAATGATATTCCGATGTCTCCTCCTGCGGAGCGGTTGAGGACGACCCTGTGATTTCTTGTTCTCAGTTTCTTCAGCTTCATATCATTCACCTACCTTTGAAAGTGCCCGCTTGATAACTATGTTACAAGTTATCATGACCACGAACAGCACGACCGCAATGGCGGACGCATAGCCTATCTCGTATCGCGAGCCTCCGTAGTCGTCAAGGTGATTCATTATCGTATGCGCGGCATAGTCGACTGACGGGAATCCGCACAGCGCGGTAACTATCGCACCAAAGCCGAAAGACTGAGTTATCGAGAGCACTGCTCCGAACATCATCTGAGGGCGCATCGTCGGCAGAGTTATATACCACAGCTCCTGCCATCTGTTCTTTATGCCGTCGACCGCGGCCGCCTCATACATCGAGCGGTCTATTGTCTGGAAGCCCGCTATGAACGCGAGGAACGCGGTACCGAGCGAGGTCCAGAGCGCGACCACTATACAAAGCCCCATGACGTAGTCGGCATCCTCGAACCAGAGGACCGGAGTGGATATAAAGCCGAGATCCATAAGAGTCGCATTTACCCAGCCGTACGAGTCGGAGGAGAAAAGCGTCTTCCAGATAAGGTATACCTGACCGGAGATGGAGGGGGCGTAGAATATCGGCGTGACCGCCGCCCTGATCTTCGGTGGGAGCTCGTTTATGAACCATGCGATTATAAGCGAGAGGAGATATGATACGGGACCGGTAATCGCGGCAAAGATAAGAGTGTTTTTGCACGCGAGTATAAAGATCTCATCGTCCAGGAAAAGCCTCGAGAAGTTCTCTGTGCCGAGCCAGTGCGGCAACTGTAACATGTTGAAATCCGTAAGGCTCAGTACCATCGAAAGCACGACCGGGAACACGGTGAATATTATAAAGAGGATCATGAACGGCGCGACCATAAAGTACGCTGTCTTGTTTCTCTTTATTTCTTTCCATGTCCACTGTGCCTTGCTCATTTCGGAGCGCTGAACCGGACGTTTCGTCGCTGTCTTCTGTGACATGTTTGTTCTCCTTAATAGTTTACTTTGATAAAGGGCTGCAAGCGATCATCCGGTCACCCCTGAAGCCCCGGGTAGTCAGAATCGTTTTCAAGGGTGTTGAGTCCGAACTCCTGTCTCTTTCTGGAGATCTCGGAGTTTATGGCGGAGATATAATTGCTTATAGCGTCGATCGGGTCCTCAGAGTTATTGTAAGCTGCGAGGAACGCGAACTTGACATAACGCGCTATTATGTAGGAGCCGGGGTAGTTGGTTATCGAGGAGAGGTGCTCAACCTGACCCATGATAGCCGCGTACTCGGACGCCGTCCAGGAGAGTCCGCTTATTGCGTTGATGTTAGCCGTCTCGTACTTTGCAGAGGGACCTATCAGGGCGACCATACGGTTTCCGTAGGTGGACTGTATCTCGGAGCTGGTCTGCCATACCATGAACTCCCATGCTGCGTTATAATCACTGCATCCGTGGAGCATGACTGTCGCAGTTACGTCTCCGATCGTATCTCTGTTCTCGGGCACTCCGTCTCCGTCCCTGTCATAGCCGGGTATACGGGAGAAGCCCCAGAGGCCCTCGATCTCGGTCGCATAGACAGTGAGCTGATTGTATGTTGCGGTGTATCCGCCGATAACGAGCGGCATCTCTCCGGTCCTGAAACGGTTTGCCGCATCATAGGTTACCGGGAAAGAGTAATCCGTATACAGGCGGCACACATATTCAAACGCCTCGAGCGCAACGTTCTCGTCGAGCCCTATGCGCGAACCTGCGTATGCGGGATCGTCAGTGTACTTCCACATCGATCCGCCCATCTGGTATATCATGACGTTTATCGAGGAGGCATAATCAAGACCGACCTCCATGTTGTTTGCCTGGAGGACCGGCAGCAACGCGAGCACGTCGTCCCATGTATTCGGGATCGAGGCGCCTATGCGCGCCAGGACGTCTGAGCGGTAGAACATCATGTTGAACGTCATCGTCATCGGTATTCCGTATGTGACGTTGACGTAGCTGTTTCCGTCGACAGACTTGGAGGGGATCGTTATAGTATTCATTGCCGCCGCTGTGAATGTCTGGTCATTGACGACCTCGCTGAACACTCCGTTAGCCGTTCCGGTAACGGACGCGACGTATTCGTTGGGTGTTGTGAATACCGCGTTCTCTGCTTCTGTATTGTTCTTATCGTTGCCGCTGATACCTATGATAGCGTCGCGTATCGCGTAGTTGATAACGTCAGCGGAGGCAAGACCCATATATACGTCAGGTCCCTTGTCCGCAAGTATAGAGGGGAGCAGTGTTCCCGCTGTGACGAGCTTCAGATTGACTGCTATGCCGGTAGAATCGGTATAGCTGCCCTGAGAGTCTATCAGAGAGCGCCAGATCTGAGACTGGTCGCGTCCGAGAGCGAGCCAGACCTCTATCGAAGGAGTGTTCTCGTCGGGTATCTGCGTAAGACCCATCTCATCGTAATCGGTAAGGAAAGAATATACGAAAGACTTGATCTCGAACCATGCTGAGACAAAGAAATTGTCATTTGCTCTGGGGAGCGCGTCCTCTGTTGCCTGTGATCCTACTATATTTATACTGTCGAGAACCATTGAGGAAGTCTTGGAATTGTTTACCCATGTACCGAGAGTACCGAGGTAGGACTTGAGGTTTGAAAGATCCTCGGCTATCTTGAGCCCGTTCTCTGCACCCATCTCGTTTATGAGGCGGGCGACGTTGTCGAGCGTCACTATGTGTGAGCCCTTTGTACCGCAGAGCTGCTCAAAGCGCGCAGAGATGTCGGTGAGGTGTATAGCCTCGTTCTGGAAATGGTAGAGCACCTCGGGCATGACTGCCTCGAAGCGGTAGTTTCTGTACTTGTCGGGGTCATTTCCGGTGTACTGAAGTATTTTGAGGTAGCACTCATTTATAAGATTGAGGGAATCATTGACCTCACTTATCAGAGAGGCGAGCGAACCGAGGCCGACCTCTACATATATCGTATACTCGACTCCGGCCTCAAAGTAGAACTGGAATTCGTTAATGCCGTCGCCTATATACTTCGACTGCCAGCTCTTATTATAATCAAATCTGGTGTTGTAAGCCTCGGCAAACGGAACTACCGGTATGTCTCCGTAATGTCCGCCGCTCAGCTTTATCGTACGGCATATGTACATTCCCTCGAGGGCGCTCTGCTTATAGCGCATCGCTATCTTGTGCAGTCCCGTCTCATTTACGGTAAACGTATAAGCCGCCCACTGTCCGGAGGTGCCGTAACTGTTTTTTCCTATTACATTATAAAGCTGCGCCGATGCGTCTATCGGATAGTTGGCAGAGGAGGAGTTGTCGCTGGATGCATAGATAGAAGAGTCCGATACGAAGTTCGGGAACTCTGCCTGTATCTCATAGACGGAATTTCCGCTTGCCTGGGTGTAACCGGCGTCCGCATACTCCTTGAGCAGGTCGTCATATGACTTGAGGGGGGTCTCCTCCATCGTGCGGGGCGCGGGGACGAGAGTTATGTTCCTTATAACGACGGGCTCCTTCTGAGCCTCGAGAGTTATCGTGTGAGATGTTCCGGTGAAATAGAACTGGAAGTTTTCATTAGTATATCCGGTGGAATCCGAGCAATAGTAATCCTGCCAGAGCGGTACCTGTACCATCTCCGGCGCCATGCTGTTGCCGTTTATATCCTGCGATATCTTATATTTCTCGGTGTATACATACCCATCCGCATAAGTCTTCTCAACGAGCTTGTAATACCCTGCGTCATCGCCCTTCTTCGTCTCGTATCTGACCGTTGTGTTGACCGGCTTCTCGGAGGCGTGCGTGTTCTCCTCCTCGTTCTGAGAATAGTTGAAGGTCCAGTATTTCGTCAGAGTTATGTAGCTGGCCTCGGAGAACGGGATCTCGTTGTCGATATAGAGTTTTCTCTCTATCGAGCTGATAGAGCTCTCGGAGGTGTTGCAGGAATAGTACTCGATCTTTATGTAGTACCGCCCGGCCTGCTCGCTGGTGAGGTTGAACTGCCAGGTAACGGTAGTGTTTCCGAGATCCTTGCTGGAGAGATATACCGACTCCTTTGCAAGTTCCTCGGTCATACCCTCCCAGGAGCTCCACTCCTCCTTCGAGAAAGTATCATAGACGGTCTTGGCATCCGACATCTGATAGTTTATCACGACGTCGGAGAGGTTCTCGTTGATAATGTTCGAGATCGTCTGTTTGTAAACGCTGTAGGAATCCGCGTCGAGCAGCTTCGATATCGAGTCGAAGTCCACGGCGCCGTCCGAGTCGTCTGCGGAGACGTTTACCGTCACCCCGAACATCAGCAGAACGGCCAGCAAAAACGCGGAAATTCTCTGGAATACTGTTTTTCTCATGAAAAAACTTTCCTCCTGAATTTTTTGAGATCCGGCATCCGAAAGCACAGCAGCCGCGCATAGCGCGGAGACATACACTCATACTGTGAGATCGGAGCCGAAGCGAGGTGTATGCCACCGGAAAAGCCGTATAAATATGGCAAAGGCCATAATAATTTAATAATATATTAACATACGTCTAATCAAAAGTCAAGCGCAGAATTGCGCCCTTATCCGCTCCTGTGCCGGCTGAAAACGTGCCGAAAAGCGTGTCAAAAATGGCTTATGTAAATATAAGTTTACCAATTCCGTCTGGAACACAATGTAAAAAATGATTTAGGTAAAATATATTTACTTTTTATTTGCATTATAACAATTTAAATCATATATTTTTATATAATAGTAAATTTTATTTACTAAAATACACAAAGATATCCATATCTTAACAAAGTTAATACTAACTGTTTTTTAGTGCATAATGCACAAAAATGCGACCGTTTTTTCTACACTTAAATTTTACTGAAAAAGTAAAAAAGCGAGGGCTGAAACGCCCTCGCAAATGCTTTTTCAGACTATGAAACCGCCTGCGGCTATCCTGTTTTCGAGGTATATGACTGCGCTCTGCCCCGGCGCGGCAACGCGCGCCGGAGACATCAGCTCTATCCTAGCGCCCTCCCTGTCGAACACAGCGCGGCACGGCAGTTTCGGAGCATGATAGCGCAGACGAACAGTTGCCTCCAACGCTCCAGACGTATCCTCGCGTATGCCGGAAAAGACCAGATCGCGGACATAAAGGCAACTCACAGACTCCTCGGACGGGCGGCAGAGTTCGACCGTATTATTTACCGGATCTATCCGCCGGACGCACATGCGCTCACCGAGCGCTATCCCAAGCCCTTTCCTCTGTCCTACCGTATAACGGATCACGCCGTTATGCCTGCCGAGCACCCTGCCCTGTCCGTCCAGAAAATCCCCCGGCGGGCATTTGCCGTATCTCTCTTCTATGTAATCGACGTAAGAGCCGTCAGGGATGAAGCATATCTCCTGGCTCTCCTCCCGATAAGCTGACGGGAGCCCTATTTCTTTTGCGCGGCGGAGCAGCTCCTTCTTTCTCTTTTTTCCAAGCGGCAGCAGCAGTTTTGAAAGTATGCTCTGCGGCAGGCGATAGAGGACATAGGACTGATCCTTGTCGGGATCCTCTGCCTCAGTCACAAAATATCTGCCGCCGTCCGAGGCCACACCTGCGTAATGCCCGGTAGCGATAGCGTCAAAGCCATCCGACATAGCGCGCTCATAGAGATAGCGGAACTTGACCTCACTGTTGCAAACGACGCAAGGGTTCGGAGTTCTCCCGGACAGATATTCATTTGCGAAATAACTCTCCACCGTTTTGGAAAACACCTCTCGGCAATCCACCTCGATGAGTGGGATGCCGACCGATCTTGCGGCATCGCGCGCCGCGGCCGTATCAGTATAGTCATGCATCACGAGCACTGCGCCTACAACGTCGTGCCCCTCGCCCGCAAGCTCCAGCGCCGCGCAGGTACTGTCTACCCCGCCGCTCATTCCAAGCAATACTTTCATCCTTGATTCTCCGCTGTATTATTGTTGCATTTCTGTTCTGTTTCTTGTTGTAGTTCTGTTCTTTTTCTTGCTGTAATTCTGTTCTGTTTCTTGTTGCAGTTATGTTTTGTTTCGCCCCGGCTTGCTCCGGGCTGATCACCGCCGATACAGGCAAATTTAAAAAATTTTGCTTTAATGCGATAAGATCGCCGCGAGATAACGCTACTGCATTTAATCTATCATTTATATTATCTATATAACAGTAGCACGCGGAGATGCTGTCATATCAATATCTCCGCCCTGCTTTTTTCCTATATATTTATATATTATTTTTTCCGTCCGACCGGATAGTTATCCGGAACATCGCTTGTTATGCGATCTGAAAACCGGTATATCAGCTCGTCCGATCTCATTTTTAATCAAAGTCAATATTGGCTTTATACTTAAAAACATCAATAATTCGACTATAAAAAATTGTTTTTTACAAATTTATCGAATTAAGTTTTCGTATATTTCCGACAATACGCGCTGTGGTCTCGATGATGCGCTCGATCTCCTCGGCGGTATTTTCAAACGAAATAGAGAAGCGGACAGCGGAGGATGCGAGCTCCGGAGAAAGTCCGCAGGCCAGCAGTACATGCGAGGGCGCGCCGTTCCCGGAGGAGCAGGCGGCGCCGGCTGAGGCGTATATGCCGTTCATATCCAGCCATGACACAAGACTTTCGCCGGACACTCCTCTGAAGCTTATATTCACTATACCTGGGGCGCGGTCCTCAGGATGACCGTTCAGCGTCGTACCGGGTATTTCAAGCAATCCCGTCTCAAGCCGCCGGCGCAGTTCCATCAGTCCGGACGTTCTTCCTATACCGGACACAGCATCCTCGACCGCCTGAGCAAATCCGGCGATAAACGCGGTATTTTCCGTGCCGGATCTCATGCCGTGCTCCTGACCTCCGCCGTCTATGAGCTGTATGATCGGAGTCCCGCGTCTCACATACAGCGCTCCTATCCCTTTAGGGGCAAATATCTTATGCCCTGACACCGAGAGCAGGTCGACACCGAGCTCTGAGACGCTGAGCGGCAGACTGCCGATAGCCTGTACCGCGTCAGTAAACATCAGTGAGCCGCTCCTGTGCGCCGCCGCCGCGATCTCGCGTATCGGATTTATGCTCCCGGTCTCATTGTTTACGTACATTACAGATACCAGCCCGATATTCTCAGTTATCGAGTCAAAAAGCTCCTCTGTATTTACGACACAGTGCCTGTCCACACCTATATAGCTGACTGAAAAGTCACTGTGCTCAAGCGCGGCGCAGGAGGCAAGCACAGCCGGATGCTCGGATGAGTCCGTAACTATGCGGCGACGTCCTGACAAGGCCATAGCGCCTGCCGCCCCCTTTATTGCCCAGTTGTCCGCCTCGGTACCGCCGGAGGTGAAAAATATCTCATCCGGATATGCCCCAAGAGCGGCGGCAACACGCGCCCTTGATTTCTCGACAAGCTCTCGCGCCCTTCGGCTCTTACCGTGAAGCCCCGACGGGTTGCCCCAATTCTCCGCCATCACAGCGGCAACGACCTCCGCGACCTTTCGGCTTACGGGACAAGTGGAGGCGTGATCGGCATAAATCGCTCCCGGCATAAAAAACTCCTCAAAATACTCAAAACAGCTATCGGCTGTACACCGCGCTTTTTATTTTCGTTTTCCGTTTTTACTCTTTATCTCTATTTACTTTTTATTTTGATTTTACGCTTTGTTCGGACGCTGTTTTTCTGCGGACATACTGCTTTTGATTTTGCAGTACCGTCAGAGCCTCATTTATACCGGATACGCCCGTCCTTAGACCTGCTTTCCGGCCTCATATGCAGGATAAGTTCTTACGCGGCCAAAGCGGTACAGTCATATCCGACCGGGTCATTCCGCAGCTTATCTTACAGGCTACGTCCTATCTATATATTTTATTATTTTTCCATGCTTGCCGCAAGGGAAAGCGCACCGGAGCAATTGTTAATTTTTTATGAACCGTCAAGCTCATACCGGCAGTGAGTCTCATGCGCCGTTCACAGAGAATCTCCGCCCACGTATGTTATTTCCGGTAGCTATGACTGCGCGGGCAAAAGGCCGGAGCGCAGTCTGACATCAAAGCCCGGTAAGCAGGATAAAAAGGAGCGCCGCGAACGGACGGACAAACCACTCGCCGGTCCACTCTCTTCCGCCATGTGAGTACCGGGGAAACCGAAAACGCCGCGCGGCACGGAGTACGCAGACAAAAAGAGGCGCACTTATTGACAAAAACGCGGCCGGATATTATAATATATGAGTATTCCGCAGAGCGGAAAACATCAGCAAGCCGGTTCAGCGGCAGACAAAGGAGATTTTATCATATGTATTACATAGGTGTCGACCTCGGCGGGACGAACATTGCCGCCGGGCTCGTTGATGAAAAACTCAATATGATCGACAAGGCGAGCGTTCCCACCGGAGCGGAAAGAGCCGGAGAACTCATCGTTGCGGATATGGCCAAGCTCGTTCTCAGCCTTGCGGAGAAAAACGGAGTCAAGATAGCGGATATAAAATCCGTAGGTATCGCTACTCCGGGTATCGCGAACTCGGAGGCAGGAGTGGTCGAATACGCAAACAATCTCAATTTCAGAAACTTCCCCCTCGCATCTCTTTTCAGAAAGTATTCCGGCATCGAGAAGGTCTATATCGAAAACGACGCGAACGCCGCGGCGCTCGCAGAGGCGCTTGCCGGAGCGGCTAAAGGCACACGCAAATCCGTAATGATAACTCTCGGTACCGGTGTCGGCGGCGGAGTTATCATAGACGGCAAGGTATACTCCGGATTCAACTTTGCCGGCGCAGAGCTCGGACACACGGTCATCGAATACAACGGACGCCAGTGCTCATGCGGCAGACGCGGATGCTGGGAGGCTTACAGCTCTGCCACCGCCCTCATCAATATGACGCGCGAAAAACTCACGGAATGCAATCTCAAAGGCATCCCGACGCTCATGAACGAGGACGTTGAGTCAAGGGGCGGAAAGGTCAGCGCGCGCACCGCGTTCGACTCAATGCGCAAAGGCGATGCACCCGCGGCAGAAGTCGTAGATACCTATATAAAATATCTCGCCTGCGGCATCTGCAATATGATCAACATATTCCAGCCTGAGGTGCTCTCGATAGGCGGCGGTATCTGCAATGAGGGCGACTACCTTCTCAAGCCTCTCCTCGCTATACTTGACAAGGAGCAGTACACCAGAGACAATCCGAAAAAGACGCTTGTCCGGATTGCGGCCCTCGGCAATGACGCCGGAATAATCGGCGCCGCCGGGCTCGGTTTAAAATAATTTTTCGGGCGGCGGACTCTTCAGAGCGCCGCCCGTATATTTTTGTTATTAATAATATTATTTTCCGTCGCTAATTATCGAAAATACCGATAATTGACTATATTTATTTGCAATTTAACAAAAATTTATATTTTTCGTATTGAGCAATTCTTATTTTCGGGATATACTTAAAGCAATCGAAACAACACACGACCGCGCGAAAGCCGGCGCGGCGATCCCCTGAGCGGGAAAATACGACCCGGTGGAACACAGAGATGAAAAGAGCATTATGCATGATCCTTACCCTCTCGATAACGCTCTCGCTTCTCGCCCTTCTCATATCCTGCGGAGGCGGAGGCGACGATGACGATCAGACACAGAGCGGTCCTACGATCGTAGACGGATATATATATCCACCTTATCATGACTACGGCAGGGGCACGGTAAATTTTGAAGACATGAAATATACGCGCCCGGACTTTGACGCGGCAAAACGCAAATTTGAAGAGGCGGCGGCGCACGTATCGGACGGTGACATATCGGAGCTGACCGCTCTTTACAAGGAAGCTGAGGAGCTCTATGAAAATGCGTCGGGAATGACGGCGCTCATCGGAGCGATGTACGCCAAGTCGGACAATGACGCATCCATGCTTGCGGAATACGAAAGCGCGGCCTCGGCGCTGTCGGAGCTCTCGGTCAGCGCCGATATAGCAAGAACATCCGCGGCACTCTGCAGTCATGCGGAAAAAATCTCCGCCGAGGTATACGGAGGCGTACTGCTCGAACGGTACGGAAAATTCGGCGAATACTCGCCATCCCTCAAAACACTGCTTTACGAAGAAGCAGAGCTTATTCACAATTACGAATTCGCATCCTCCAAGGTAACTCTGACGTTTGAGGAGGTCACCGGGACATTTGATTACATTGTTGAGACGCTTATGCTTGACAAGACCGCTACCCCGTCAAAATATGCGGAGCTTTATTTCGCATACAGCGACGCGCTGAGCGAATACCGGACCAACGTCTATACAGAAATACTGAAATGCAGAAGCAAGATCGCATCCAGGCTCGGAGTCGACTCATATCTCGAATATTCTTACTCTATCGCAGGCTACGACCCGGACGAGGTCGGGCGGCTCATCCAATATGCAAAGAGCTATATTTTACCGGTATACGACGCGGCGGCGCCGATATACAGCGAATTCACAGAAAACACAAATCCCGGCCTACTGTCGGCAGAGAACCTCATAAATTCGCTTTACAGAACATTTGAGAGCATGAACGGAGAGCTGTTCTCAGTCTACTGCTATATGCTCCAATACAAGCTCTGGTCTCTCTCTGACGAGGGAGACGGATACACCTCCTATATAAGCGGCTATAATGCGCCGTTCATATTCTCCGGCTCCTCCTCGATGATGTCCGACTATTCCGAGTTTTTAAGGCTGTTCGGTCAATACACTTTTCTTTTCAAATCGAACGGTGCGGATATGAACGGTGCTGTCGGACGAACCGCGGAGACCGCGATGCTGCTGCTTGTCCCGTTTTACATCTCCTCCGGCAACAGTGACGCCGTAGAGTATCTGACGCTTGCGTCCCGCCTTTCCGTCACGGACAACATCATAACAGGGATAATGCTCGCGGTATTCGAAGAGAGCGCCTATTCCCTCGGCTACGACAACGTGACGAAAGAGGCGCTGGATCAGCTTAGCCGAGAGGCCATGCTCGAATGCGGGATGGACGGGTCCAGCCTCTCAGATGATTTTGGCATAGAGGACATACTCAAAATGGAGGATCTGTATCTCAGAGGAGGATGCGGCGCGGATCTGCTCGTCTCCGGGATAATTTCCGCCGAACTGCTCTCCCGCGAATCCGAAAATTCCGGGAGCGGAGTTGGCGCATACCTCGCTTTTCTGAGCTCAGGCTCCTCTCTGAGCGCGGCGCTGTCAGGCGCAGGTCTTCCCTCCCCTTTCTCCGAGGAGACCGTCAGAGACGCATCTGAGGCGATATCACACAGCCTGTTCGGCAACAGCGAGCAGTAAAACGAAAAAACAAATAATTCTCCGACCATTAAAAATGTATTGACAAAAAGCCTCCGTAAAGAATATAATTGCATATGGGCATAAAACGCATGCCGCCCTGCTACAAAAATATCAAACGGAGGTTTTTTCCATGGTAACATACTCAGCTCTCAGCGGAGAAAAGATCCGCCTCTCCGGCTATGTATCCTTTGGGACAGCTACTGATGCCGAAAAAAAGATATTATCCTCTTTCCTCAGCGGCGGGACGGGCGGAGACATAAAATTCTTCCCGTTTTCGGCAGATACGGAAAAGCGCGTACGCGAGACGTTCGGTAAAGTGCGCCAGCCACGCGGAGACTGCTTTGCTGTTTTTGTCGGCAAAGAGGGAGCGGAGCTCCACTGTGCGACCCCGATATCGCGGCTCTATGCGCTCTGCACGCTCAGACGCGAATACCGGGACGGGATAGCCGCAGGGGCGCTGTACAGCGTTCCGAAGGCCGATGTGCGCTGTGTCAAGACATTTTTGCCCGCAAAGGACAAGCTCTCCGACTTTTTTGAGATGATCGATCTTTTAGTCGCATTCGGCTTCAACAAAGTCATGATAGAGCTCGGAGGTGCAATGGAGTACGAGAGCCACCCCGAGATAAATAAGGCATGGAAAGAATACTGCGCATTCTTTGATTACAGCAACAAGACGAATCTCGTCCAGTGCTCGCGGAGATACCCGAAAAATTCTATACATATCGACAACGGAGGAGGAGACTTTCTCAGCAAAGCCACGATCTCCGAGCTCATATCCTACTGCAGAGACAGATTTGTGGAAATAATACCGGAGGTCCCCTGCCTCTCTCATGCGGACTATCTGCTCGTACCGCATCCGGAGCTCTCCGAAACGCGTTTCGCAGATGCAGACGACCCGTTCCCCAATGTCGCCTGCCCCTCAAACGAGGATTACTACAAACTTCTGTTTGATATACTCGATGAGGTCGTAGAGCTGTTCTCGCCTGAGCGGGTCAATATATGCCACGATGAAATATACATGTTCTGCCAGTGCCCCGAATGCAAAAAGCACAGCGCAGAGGATCTGCTGGTAACACATATCTCGCGCATACATGAACACCTTGCGCTCAAAGGCGTAAAGACGGAGATATGGGGAGAAAAGCTCCTGGACGGTCTCCACTGCGGAGAGGGCGATATTGCCATCAGGGAACCGCACGACGGCAAGACATTTGTCAATATAAACGGCAAGGATATGCCGGTCAGATATTTCAGCCTGAAACGTGACAGGGATGCGGATGAGCTCATAAAAGAACTGCCGGAGGACGGCTACTGGCGCATACAGCGGACCTGCGGCGCTATCGACCGGGTGCCGCGGGATCTGGAAATACTCAACTGGAGCTGGAGCGTTGTCGCAGAGGAGCGAGGCGAGGACGCATACCTCAGCCGCGGGCTGATGAATTTCTTCGGTAACTTCCACGGTCTTAATTTCTGCGACTTTGACCGCAGGATCGCAAAAGGCGTCTGCGGTGTATGTATTTCCAACTGGGGATACGCCGATCTTGAGACCATGCAGAGGAACAACATCCTTCAGAACATTTCATACAGCTCCGAGATGCTCTGGGGCGAGCGGCACAATGACGCGGACTTCAAAACCAACCTGTACCGCGCCTCGGAAGAGCTGCATAATTATCTCAGAGGCGACAAGTATTCAGATCCGCACATAGAGATAACCTCCTCGACCGACGTTGTCATCCCGCACGGCAACTTTGTCGACGGAGTCATACACATAAAGGAGGATTACCGCCTCGGCGACTACCGAGTCGAATACGAGGACGGGACCTGCGAGATGATCCCTATATACTGGGGTCTCAACACCGGCATACGCAATGTCGCCTACACGAGAAAAGTCAAGGACGTTTATGACGGCGGGCTGGAATACGATACGGAGAAATACGTCTATGAGCCCATCGGCATATCCATGCCGGTAGAATATCCGGACGGAACATATTACCGCACCGTATATCCGGCCGAAAAAACAGCAGTCAACGTCACGCTCTCACTGCTGCCGCAGTACCGGGGAAAAGTGTTCCTCAAGGATTTCAAGTATGTGCGCTGAGGCTAATAAGCGCGCAAAAAGCGCCCGTCATCCAGACGGGCGCTTTTTGCGTTACGCGCCGGCTATATTTCGCTCCCGGAGGTATATCGGCTCGCCTGAGTTGTGAAGAGCAAATAATACTTCCCGCGTTTCTCCATCAATTCACGGTGTGAGCCCATCTCGGCGATCCGCCCGTTTTCAAGCACCAAAATACGGTACGCTTTGACTGCGCCCGAAAGCCGGTGAGATACGAAAACGGATATTTTCCCCTCCGACAGCTCCTCAAAGCGGTCAAATACCTCCTTTTCCGCAATAGGATCGAGAGCGGCAGTCGGTTCGTCCATTATCAGTATATCTGATTTCTTATAAAATGCGCGGGAGATAGAGATCTTCTGCCACTGTCCGCCGGAAAGCTCCGTTCCCCCATCCTCGAACATCCTCGTGAGCGGGGTCGAATATCCGCCCGGGAGCTTTCCGATAAAGTCGGCGGCGCCGCCGTGCTCAGCAGCCTCCGCTATCTCATCAGGGTCCCCCTCGCGCTTTATATCTCCGAAAGATATATTTTCGCCGACCGTCTCGGCATATCTGCCGAAGTCCTGAAAAATTATCCCGTACATATCGTAGAGCGCCTCGGTATCGTACTCGCGGATATCGTGTCCGTCCAGCAGTATCTCGCCCTCAGTCGGGTCATAGAGACGGGTCAGCAGTTTTATAAGGGTGCTTTTCCCCGCTCCGTTAAGTCCGACGATAACGGTGCTCTCTCCGGAGCGTAAGGTCAGATCCACATTCCTTATGACATCGCGATCAGTCCCGGGATACCTGAAACTGACATTCCGGAACTCCACCGTATGGGATACGCCTCGCTTCGGGATCCTGGGCTCGGGCAAAGAGGGGACGACCGTCCTCTTCTCTCCCATGAACAGGATCATATTGTCAATGAACAGAGTGCCCTCGTATATAGTCGCAGTAGAGCTCACGATCGTGGAAACAAAACTCGATATCGACGTAAGCGCGCCGGAAAAAAGCGAGTAATCGCCTATCGTGAATTGCCCTGTCACGACTGAACGCGCGGTGTAGTACAGCAGCGCGCAGTTTGCCGCTATCGAGATCAACCCGGACATTATCTGCCAGAAATTCTCCTCAATAATGAGCTTTTTAAGACCGCGGTAATACTTTTTAAACTCGGTCTTATACCTATTTTTCATAGTATCGGCAAGTCCCAGGATCCGTATCTCTTTCGCCATGTCCTTGTTGACCACGAGCGATGAGTAGTAATTCATCCTCCTCCTCTCCCGGCTCCGTCGGCGCATATATCCGAAGCTCTTGTTCCTGTATATGTAATTGACGACAGCACCCGGTATAGACGCCGCAATTATGACGAACGGAACAAAGGCGCCGAGAGTAAAAAGTACGGTTATGAAGGACGCCGCGCTTATCAGTGAGCTTGCAACGGTAAAGGTAGCGTTCAGTATGTTCACCGGCCTCTGGCTGGCCTCCCGGTTCGCGTTTTCCAGCCGCTCATAAAATTCCGGGCTGTCAAAGCTTTGCATATCGAGAGTCCCTGCCTTGTCCAGTATCATCAGCTTTATCTGGTTGACGACAAGTTCTCCGGCTACATTGTTTACCCCGGAGCCTATCCTTGTAAAGAGGCGGTTAATGAGCATATAGACGCCGCGGACCACTACAATGAAAAGGATCCCCTGCATCACTGCCGCCCCGGGTCCCGACTCCGCCGTAATGCCCATCTGACGGGATATCTCGTTCAGCAGGTCGCGGCTTATATACGCGCCGGCGACAGGGAGCACGCCCTTTGCTACGCATATGACAGTCATCGCGAACAACAGCGCAGGATTTGTTTTCCAGACTATGGATATTATATAAAAAAGGCGTGTAAAAAAACCTTTTACACGCCGCGCGATACCGTGTTCTCCTTTTTCGCCGCGGCCGCTGACTCCGGGCGTCCGAACATAGTTACCTCTTTCCATCACATCACTCCTCCTTTTCCGCAGATGACGTCTCATCCCCCGCCGTATCATCCTCCGCACTGCGCCTGAGGCGGTCGATGTTCCGGTTGAAACGCGCACGGGTATCGAGTCCTGCCCACAGAAAAATTATGAGCTGTCCGGGCACGCCAAGGATAAAGATCAGCCAAAGTCCTCCGTTGTCAAAAAACATCTTCAGCGTAAGATAGAGCGTCAGGAGCGTTGTCCAAACCAGGACCGTAACTATCAGAAAATTGAGCCTGCGCCGTCCCCATATCGTGTTGAAAACAAGTATAACAATAGATGAGATCGGGATCGCATAAATAAAAGCTATCCAGCAATCTCCCTTTGTATCGGTAAAAAACACAAGGTTGACAAATACAAGCGTCGCGATCAGCCAAACAAGGGAGGCGGAAAGCATTGAAATTATGACCCTGTTCCGTTTTACCGAATGCGTCAGCTCTTTCTTCATAACTATTTGGGACGCGCTGTGCTGTTCGCTCAAGAGATAATCGACGGTGACCCCGAACATATCTGCGATCTGCTTGAGAACGGCTATATCCGGCATAGACTCCGCTCTCTCCCACTTTGAAACAGCCTTGTCTGAATAATTGAGTTTCTCCGCCAGCTCTCCCTGCGTCAGCTTTCCGGAGCGCCGAAGTGCGACAATATTCGAGGCTATTATCTTTCTCAGGTCATCCATGTAAACTTTTATTTCCTTTTCTTTCGGTAGAATTTCTCGCCTGCCGGCTCTACTTATTAATCTTAGCACAGGAGAGCCGATTTGTCAATAACGTTTTTTTCGCGATGCCGAGCGGGAGAGAGCTGATTCTACCGCCGGTAGAATGCGCCGGATCCCTCTACTTATCCGATCACTAACGGTCTAGATGTTTAAAACAGGTGTAGGGTGACAAAAATAGTTTTTGATGGTATCATTATAACAGAAGAAAAAACACACCGGAGGCAGATCAAATGAGCAAAATGCGTATATACGGCGACTCGATACTCAGAGGCGTCACTTATTCGGAAGAAAAATCGCGTTATACGCTCTGGACGGGTCATAATCTCGACAGCATCGCAAAGCTCGGTATAGATATAGAGAATCACTCGCGCATGGGCGCCACTATCGCAAAGGGCTACGACGAGCTCCTTAAATCTCTTGTCGATTGCGAAGAGGGCACGATAGTGCTCCTTGAATTCGGAGGCAACGACTGCGACTACAAATGGAGCGAGATATCTGACAATCCCGGAGGGACATTTCTGCCGAACACTCCCAAAGAGCTCTTCCTGGACACCTACCGCAGCGCGATCCGCTATGCTCTTTCCAAAGGGGCACAGGTAGTTCTCTGTACTCTCGTCCCACTCAGCGCGGATAAATATATGAATTGGATATCGAAGGGGCTTTCCTTTGAAAACATCCTGACCTGGCTCGGAGACAAGTCGATGCTCTACCGCTGGCAGGAGCACTATTCCGCCATGATAAATTCTCTCGCCGCGGAGTTCTCGCTCCCGGTCATTGACCTGCGCGAAAAATTCCTTCTTTCGCACAGATACAACTACCTTCTGGCGGCAGACGGGATACACCCGACCGAGGAGGGACACCGCCTTGTTGAAAGCTCCATATTCGAATTCCTCACAAACGCGTCGAACGGCATACGCTTCGACAGAAAAAGGCTTCGTGCCTGACCGGTTTTACAGTAAAGCCTCCGGATCTTTATTTCCGGGGGCTTTATTTTTCGGATATCTGTTCCCGAAAAATTCATTTTAGAAGTTTTGTTCCCGGCTCCCTGTGTTCGGGATTTTTTTCCGGAGTTTTATTCCTACCGCTGACTCACGGTATATCATTATTGCATATACTGAATACACTGCCTTATTTTCCGGCCGCGGTAAATTATCGTTTATTTAAAATTATTGTTTATTTGAAAGCATTGTTTATCCGGAGATCATATTTATTCAGAGGTTTATTCAGAAATCATATCTGTATTTGAAATATGGCCTCAACGTCCTACACTCTTGGGGAGCACAGTGAGATATTTTCAAGGTGCGTCTCCCGGCTTGCTCCTGCGGGTCGGGAGACCGTTTTTATTTTTGCATTTTCTCTCATTAAGTCAGCGTGCGGCTTTCATAACGCTGTGCAGGAAAACGGTTTTTTATTCAGCCCTGCCGGACATGCATGCATAGCTTTTCTTCCTTCCGTTTTTATTCATTGCCGCTTTTATTCATTGCCCTTTTTATTCACTGCCCTGTTTACGGTCAATCCAGTCTTTGACATCTGCGCCGCTTTTATTCTGCTTTTATTGATTATATTGATTCAGATAGATCATCTCCGGTTCCTTCACACCTCAAAATACCGCTGATGAAATATTCTCTCAGAAAAAACAGTCATTTGACTATATTTTCCAGCGCTTTTTTAGCGGATTTTGTTGTATAATTATGTAATAAATATTCGATTTGCACATCCAAGGGTCACAAAACGGTACCACAAGCGATCCTGGGGGAACGCGCTGCAAAAAATTCTTTTATTTTATGTGGTGTTATATGAGTAAAAAAAGCAAAAGAGCGACACGGGTCCTGTCTGTATTGATGAATACTCTTGTAGTCTGCGCCGGAAGTCTGCTACTCTGCCTCCTGCCGAAATGCGGATACACATTCATGCAGGAAACGGACCGCGCTCTTGAAATTTTCTCACTCATAACCTGTATACTGCTGTTCATTATTTTTATAGTTGAGTTCATATTCATGCTCACTATCTCATCCTCCAAATTTCACACGGTGCTCCCGCCGCTGTTCCTCCTGATATATCTGCTCATCTCTCCTGACATGAACGTCATTCGTCTGCCGGGAGCCGGCTCCACGGCGGCACTATTGCTTGAGTCTGCTGAGAACCTTTTATTTATCGGCACAGAGCTTTCGCTGCTTTCATTCTTCTGCTACACATATCGCCCCCATGGCAAAAGGATCTCGCTCTCTCCGATCCTGATAGCAGGGGCGCTATGCGCGGCAACCTACTCCTCCCTGTCACTTTCCAGGTTCAGATCCGCAGTGCATCTGAGCTTCGTCATTTTCCTCGCAGCGTACTTTCTGTCTATACAGCTGCGCTCCTATCTTGCGGATACCGATGACGCGATATTTATATTTTCATCCGCGATACTTTTTTCCGTTGCGGGGATGCACACTGTGAACGTGCTGTATTATACCGGGTTCATATCCGGCTCGAACTGGGCTACCTCGTCATACATATGGTTTTGCCTGTTATGCTTCGCCACAGTGTATATATCGTTCGTTTTAAAGGCAGACAAAATCGCCAGCCGCGCAGAGGAATGCTGCCGGCAGAACGAACGGCTGAAAATGAAGATACTTACCGGGCAGATAAAGCCTCATTTTATTTTCAATGCGCTTAACATAGTGAAGTCCGGCTACCACCGTAACCCGAACGAAGGAGACAGATCGCTCGAGCTGCTTTCAAGATACCTCCGCGAGATCATCTCATCCGCCGATGCGGAGATCATACCCTTCGAGCAAGAACTCAACAACATAAACGAATACGTGAATTTTGTCAACTCAAGTCAGACGCATTCCTTCAACATCATCTATAATATCGATATGACAGATTTCAGCGTACCTGTATTTTCCGTCCAGACCTTCGTGGAAAACGCCGTCAAATACAGCCGCGTAAATGAGATAGACGGAGGATATATCATGATCTCGTCATACGCAGTTGACGGGACCATAGAATTAAAGATATCCGACAACGGCGTCGGCTTCGACACCTCACGGATAGCAAAGGACGCGCACGGGATCAGCAACGCCTGCAAGCGCTTCAATATCCTCCTCGGTACGGAGCCGACAATATCCAGCATTTGCGGAAAAGGCACTGAGATAACCATAATAATACGAAAGGAAAGCGCCGATGAGAATAATAGTAGTTGACGATGAGATAAATGCACTGCACGTCTTCCTGAATGAGATCATAGAAGAGCAGAACATAGATTATAAATTTTTCCGGAACAACACGGCGGAGATATGCAGATATGTTGCGCACAACACGGTAGACGCCGCATTTTTGGATATAAAAATGCCGGAGACGAACGGTATCGAGCTGGCAGAAAAGCTGATACAGATACTGCCGTCCATAAAACTTGTTTTTATGACCGGACTGTCGGTCACCGCCGCAGAACTGACGCCGTATGTGCGCAGTCGTACGCTCGGATTCCTGTACAAGCCGTACAGCTCTGACGAGCTGGTCAAATACCTCTCGCTGATAAAGGAGGAAAAGCGCGTCCTCACAGTCAAAATGTTCGATACTTTTGACTGCTTTATAGGAAACAAAAGAGTCAGTTTCTCCTCATCGAAGTCGAAAGAGCTGTTTGCACTGCTGCTCTCATATAACGGCAGAACGCTCACGATGAACGACGCAATATCTCAGCTGTGGCCGGACGGAGACGCGGAAAAAAGCAAAATACTGTACCGTGACGCCGTATGGCGGCTGAGAAAAGTTCTCAATGATATAGATATCCACTGCATCGAATGGGGACGCGGCGCTCTGTCGCTGGATAAAGGCATGATCGAATGCGATTACTGGGACTATCTCATAACCGGCAAGGGCAGCTATCACGGGGAATTCTGCAAGTCCTACGACTGGTCTGTGATGTATCTCGCGGAGCTCGACTCGATCAGAGAGCGCGGCGCATGCATGACCGCCCGTTAAGAAGCGATACGCACCGCCGTTATCAGGCCGATATTTTTGCCTTTTTACATCGTCACTATTGAAATTCCCGTCGTTTTATTGTATAATATCTTGGATAATGCAAAAAAACTTATTTCGGGGGAAATTACTATGAGCCAGTTTCATATAGTGGATCATCCGCTGATCCAGCATAAGCTCACGATAATGAGAGACAAAAATACATCTTCAAAAGACTTCAGAGAGCTCCTCAACGAGATCTCCATGCTCATGGGCTATGAGATAACGCGAAACCTCCCTCTCGAGGATATCGAGATCGAGACGCCTATATCAAAAGCGACGTTCAAGCATGTATCCGGCAAAAAGCTCGCTATCGTGCCGATCCTCCGCGCAGGCCTCGGTATGGTGGACGGACTCATGAAACTCGTTCCGGTCGCACGCGTCGGTCACATAGGCCTCTACCGCGACCCTGAAACTCATCTCCCCGTCGAATACTACTGCAAAATGCCGCCCGATATAGGGAGCAGGCTGGTCATCGTAGTCGACCCGATGCTCGCGACCGGCGGTTCCGCCTCAGACGCGATAAAGCTTATCAAGCAAAAGGGCGGGACAAACCTCGTCCTCATGTGCCTTGTCGCCGCTCCGGAGGGAGTCAAAAAGGTGCAGAACGATCACCCCGACGTTGATATTTACTGTGCGGCGCTCGATGAGAGGCTCAACGATCATGCATACATTGTCCCGGGACTCGGAGACGCGGGTGACCGTATCTTCGGTACGAAGTGATCTCTGATGCACGAATTCAAAATAGGCAAAAATGACTGCGGGCAGCGCCTCGACAAGTTCCTTTCAAAGGCGGCGGACATGCCCGCTTCCCTTTTATATAAGGCAATAAGAAAAAAGAAGATCAAGCTGAACCGGAAAAGGTGCGAGGGCTCGGATATCCTATCTGAGGGAGACACAGTCCAGTGCTTTCTCCCGGAGGAGCTGTTTTCAAAAGACAGGGGCTCATCCGCAGAGCTCTCGCGTATCACGCCCTCACTCTCAGTCATATATGAGGACAGCAATATACTGCTGGTCAACAAGCGCCCCGGAGTCAGCGTACATGAAGACGAGGACGGTGCCTCGGATACTCTCATAATGAATATCAAAGCATATCTGTACGGCAAGGGCGAGTACGATCCGGAGGCAGAACAGTCGTTTGCACCTGCGCTCTGCAACCGGATAGACAGGAACACCGGCGGGATAGTCATAGCCGCGAAAAATGCCGAGGCGCTCCGCGTCATGAACGACAAGATCAGAAAGCGGGAAATAGACAAGTTTTATCTCTGCGCCGTACACGGAGTTCCGTCTCCCGCCAGAGCGACGCTCCGCGCCTATCTTGTCAAGGATGAAAACAGCAAGACTGTAAGGGTATTCGACCGTGATCCTCCGAGGGGCGCCAAGGAAATACGCACGCGCTACCGAGTTCTGTCCGAGAGAGGCGGTCTTTCTCTGCTCGAGGTGGAGCTGCTAACAGGAAGGACTCATCAGATACGCGCGCATATGGCGCATATAGGTCATCCGCTGCTCGGGGACGGAAAATACGGGAGCAACCGCGAGGACAGACGGCGCGGTTTTGCTCATCAAGCACTCTGTTCATATAAGATACGTTTTTCTTTCGATAAGAGCGAGAGCACAGTTCTCGACTATCTCTCTGGCAAGGAGTTCACCATACCCAGCGGAGAGATATATTTCCTCAGTGAGTTCCCCGGATACAAGCTCTGAGCCGACGAGCGGACAGGATCCGACAAGCCGCGCTATTGACATCCTCGCCGGAAAGTTATATAATATATGTGTACGGGGATGTAATGGTTTCGACGGGGGTCTTGATGCGTGATAAGCGCGGCAAGCCGGGTAATCTTGCAAACTGCCCAAACTTAAATAATAAACGACAACAATAAAGTTGCTATGGCTGCCTAAGTTCATCGCCGCAAGGCGTTGAGCGTAAGCAGTGCCGCGGCCAAAGTGCCGCCCGTCCCGCTGCGGAATACCGCGGCCTCAGCCGGGGCGTCAAATCAGCGGTGAACATGAGCCGGACTTTCGCCCTTGATCCGGCCATGGACAAAAGGGCTACCGAAGCGATGAGCCTGTCTGCCGGCGCGTCGCCGAGGGAAATTTAAACGACAGACTGTCCGCGAAGAAAGTCACCCGGATGGGTTCTCGGACACGAGTTCGATTCTCGTCATCTCCACCAAACGCGACGTATACGCACACTCTGCGTTTACGTCAGAATTAGAAACCGATTTATCGGTTTCTTTTTCATTTTCGGGCATTTTTTGGACGTTCTCGCCGTCGTCGCCGTATCCGTCGGGATAATCGGGGAAAATTAGATTTAAGAGCAGTTCACCCTGTTGCCCGCCTTTGAGGTGGAACAACACTTTCATTTTATCGTTGTACAGTATCACCCTATAAATGAATGTGTCTATTAGGTCTTTGCGGTTCTTTGTCTTGGAATAGTCAAGCGTTCGGAAATGCGACAGCCATTTGCGAATATCGGCATAACTGTAATTTATCTGCATTGCTTTTTCGTTGGCGATTGTGTCTTGCAATTCCTTGTTTTCGTT
>CALWTR010000005.1 GCA_944384525.1 uncultured Clostridia bacterium | reverse complement strand
CTGTCGACATCTGCCATGCAAATCCTATATTGTCGAGGTATCCTGTGACAGTAGTCGGGTTGGAACGTCCGCCGACGTCGTAACCGTCGCCGTAAACATATGTTCCCTTTTCGTTGTATCCGTCCTGCCCTATCAGAGGATTGCCGTCTCTGTCATACAGATAATAGGGATTTCTGAGTCCCTGAGCGGCGCTCGTACCGTCGGCATTGGTTTTCCATACCCAATTTCCGCTCTCAGAGTCAAGTTCAAACCGCTGCGTTACATAATTTCTCGCGGAATTTACCGCATTATAGATCCATACGCCGATTGTCCCGTCGCACTCGACACTATTATCCGCAAGGTAGTCAAGATACGTAGTGTAGTATCCGCGGAGCTCATCAAAGCGATCCTGATCAACAAGGAGTTTCGGATGAGTGTCAAGCCCTATATTGGCATCTATATCAGCCATGACCTGTTCGCCGGTAGGCTCCTCGAAGATGAAGAGATTCATGAGATTGATCATATCCGTCAAGTTATCCTGGCGGTTATATACATCCGGCTCGCCGCAGATTATGATCAGCCCCATATCGTCATATGTGGTATAGAAACCGTCAAATATGGTCGCTATATCGTCGATCGCGACCATCATAACGGTCTTCTCCGGGTCGTCGTCATAGCTGTAATTTATAGGAGGATAATTTATGGGATATCTGACTCCCGCCTTGGTTATGCTCTTTTTGCCTATAACGAGCGATACCTTATGGTCGTCGTTAGCAAGATCGGCGCCAAGACCTCCGGAACGAAGAACAAGCGTGTAATCGGCGCCCTTTGCAACAGTGTCGACGGGAAGATATGTAACTCCGTCTATAACTACAGGTGTGCCGTATACATTGCCGTCTTTATCTGTGAAGATCGGAGTCTTCTCCTGGTTGACAAGCGCATAGTCGGTCCCTATTTTAAATACAGAAGAATTCTTCAGCGCAGACATTTCGTTTCCGCCGGATGTCGCCTCGTTCGCATTCACAAGCGTACCATAATTGTCGGCGGGTATATCTCTTATCTTAGTACCGGCATAGAATTTGAGGTTATCGAGGCTGTATCCGCTGTTCGGCTCGGATGTTCCTCCGACATGGAATCTCAGAATATTTATACCGCTTATCCCGGAGTTCGAATTATATATTACATCTGCAATACTGGGATCCGCTGGATAGGTCCCTTCTTCGTCCTTGACGTAAGCGCTGACTTTTCCCTCGTCAAGCTTCATAACGAGCGCGACATGGACCCACTCATCTAACTCCAAGTCGCAAAGCTTCTGACCGGCGACTGACATGTAATAATATCCTGACGGATCCTTTTGCACCGTCAGCAGGTTTCCCTCACTGAAAGAATTGGCTCCATCTTTATATACCAATATCTTGCCTGACGCCATTTTGTTTTCGTATTTGAGCGAGAACTCTACAACAAAATCTTGGTATGTCTTGTTTTGGATATTGAAATCAACATAACAATCCTCAATGACGGTAGAGGCCATTAGAAGGCTCATATACTGATTTTGATTTTCCTCGTCTTCATTTTCGACGTCAATAAAGATTTCATTTGATTTGGGAACGAGAGTAGCCCCGTTTCCTGCCGAGAAGCCTTCGTCGAAAGTCCGGTTATAATATACCGGCCAAGTGCTTTCATCCTCAACTTCCTCTCCGGAATCGTCCGCAAAAGCGAACATGGAGAACAGCGATATCAAAAGCGCTGTAAGAAGCAAAAGGGCCGTCGATCTCCTGAATTTATACTCCATACCTTTCCCCTCGCAAAATCATGATTCACATTTTGTACGGCAGATCGCGCCATGTGACCAAAATCATTATATAAGAAAGTCAAGAGCATTGTAAATATTATTTCAATCAAAAACGCATGTTTTTTAAAAAAACAGAAAAATTTAAACAATTTTTAAATATTTTTTTGTGCAAAGGCAACACATGCCCATGTTTTCCACAAGCGTCGGCATTATACATTCACAGCGGCTGAATTTCCCGTAGATGAACACAATATGCGCACCCTCTTTTTGACCACACGGTACACAAAAAACAGGAATATATCTGCCAGAAGCCAAGCTATCGGACCGGAGAGATAGATCGCTATCACCTGAGTTGCAAATACCGTTGCAATGACGCCTCTGCCGACGAGCTCGAATATGCCGCACAGCATTGCCGGTGCACCGTAACCAAGGCCCTGAACACTGTTACGGAAAATATACAGATATGCAAGTATGGGATTGCAGTAAGCGAGTATTTTAAGGTAATCAGACGCATATTCAAGTACCGCCGTCTCAGAGGAATCGACGAATACAGAGGCGAGAGATATCCCAAAGAAAAACATTATCGCTCCCGTGACCACGCTGTATATAAAATTCATCCATGACGCCATACGTACACCGTAAAATATCCGGTCTGCTTTTCCGGCGCCCAAATTTTGTCCGCAGTATGTAGCCATGGTTATACCGAGCGACTCCATCGGCATATATATAAGGTTCCCCACTTTGCCCGACGCGGTCGCGGCGGCGACAAAATCCGTCCCTATCCCGTTCATTGCGGACTGTATCATTATCGAGCCTATCGCGGTTATCGAAAACTGAAGAGCCATCGGGATACCCATTCCGCAGAGCCCGTAAACATCGCTGTGATTTATACGGGCGTCTGAGCGCCGGATACGATATTCCGGGACCTTTACTATTATAAATATGAAACAGCAGAGGGCGGCAACGAACTGCGAGATCATTGTAGCGTAAGCCGCTCCGGCGACACCTAGATCAAAAACGATTATAAATACAAGGTCAAGCACTACATTGACCAGAGCCGCAACAATGAGAAATATCAGCGGATGCTTTGAGTCACCTACCGCCCTGAGCATACCGGACAATACGTTATATGCCATGGTGACGCCCATATAAAGAAGTATTATATAAAGGTAATCATACGACATCTGGAACATATCGTCCGGAGTATTGAGCAGCCTGAGTATCGGCTTTAAGAAAATACAGGACAGAGCCGTCACGACTGCGGTTATAACAGTCGAAACTATAATTATATTGAAAGTACAGCGGCGAAGCCGGTCCTCATCCTTAGCGCCGAATATCCTTGACAAAAGGACGCTGAACCCGCTTGCCATACCGTTCATGAAACCTATGATGAGGAAGGAAATGGAGCCCGTGGATCCTACTGCGGCAAGCGCCGCCTTGCCAAGATATCTGCCGACGATAAGGGAATCTACCATATTGTACAAATATTGAAAAAGATTTCCGATAAAAAGCGGGAAGAAAAAGCCGAGTATCAGTTTGACAGGGCTTCCCTCAGTCATTTTTTTGACCATAACTCCACCGTCCTGCCGCGGGATGACGCGGTATGATATTCCGTACAGATGAAAAAGCCGACCGATTGCCAAGGGCAAAAGGACGACTTTACATATGTCTCAGTGTGACTGAGTATATCACAAAAGAATTTCGTTTTCAAGACATTTTAAAAATATTTTTAAAGTGAGCTGTTAGGTTGCATTTGTCGACTATAATGACGCCTGATGCAAAGCTAAACACCGTGCGGAGCGGAGTCTCGCCGATATTTTCCCGGCGTTATCCCGTAGAGGCGCAAAAACTCCTTTGTGAAATGAACATGGTCCGAAAATCCGACCTCCTCCGAGATCTCCTTTACTGTCTTTCCGGTGGATGAAAGCAGTTCTCTCGCTGCCTCGAGCCGGACCTTTTTCAAATATCCGACGGCTGTGATACCGGTCTTTTTTTTGAATATCCGGCACATATAAGAATGACTTATATGAGCCATACCGCTGGCGGATTCTACAGTAAAATCCGGGTTGCGGAAATTCATATCTATGCACTCTCTGACCGTCTCGACATAAAAATCCGAATTACAGCTCCTGCCACTATCCCCGGATCCGGGATCGCGCTTCAGGGTAGCCAGTGCATCATAGAGCGCAGAGAGCGCGAAGAAGTGCGCCTCGGTCTCGTTTTTGAAGTTGCGTGACAGAACGCAGGAGAGCAATTCCTCCATTTTTCCGGATTCCGCAGTATATCCTACCGGGGCGGAAAGCGACAGCCCCGCCTCCTTAAACAACTCACGGCAGCCGCTTCCCCTCACCATGAACCAAACATAGCGCCAAAGATCGCCCTCATCCGGGTAATAGCGGAAACTGACTCCGGGCGGTATGAAAAAAAGCTGTCCGGCCCTGAGTCTGTATGTCATGTCCTCGATATCCAGCGTGCCGGATCCCGATATAATGTAATGAAGAGTATATCCGTTTTGCACACGAAAAAATTTTATCGGATCTAACTTTCTGAAATCATCATAGCCGACGTCAAGCAGATATACGCTCATTTCTCTGCCGGTCGTAAATATCAGCCGGTCTGACTTTATCCCGAAAAACGTATCATCCATGTCCACCCCGCCTCCTTACTGCCTGAATTTTATCATACAGCCACTTCTATGTCAATATCCCCTTCAGAAATAAAAAACAGCCCGTCTTATTTATCCGTAAGAACTCAATTTGCTGACAGATAATATAAAACTGAATAAAAAAACACAATTATGAGTCAAAAAAAAACATATACTTTTCAATGTCCGTGTGATAATATTAAATCAAGTGTAGAATAGTTTTTTCTAAATTTTTAATTTTCCGACGTCGAATCATTCTTACAGTCATAGTCGGGGAATGCGTCTTTACAGTTCAAAAAAAACAAATTTAAAACAGGAGCTGATAAAAATGAAAAAATCTGTGAAATTCGGAGTAATAGGTCTTGGCAACAGAGGTATGTCTCTTCTGAAATCCAACATAATCAATCTGGAGGATGCGGATATTACCGCAGTTTGCGATGCATATGATGACAGGACCGCGGCGGCCGCCGATTTTGTTGAGTCGAAGCGCGGCAAGCGCCCATACGCAACGACCGATTATAACGATCTTATAAAGAATGGCGGATGTGAGGCGGTGTTCATCTCCTCGTCCTGGGAAGAGCACGTCAACATGTCGATAAAAGCCATGGAGGCCGGCGTAGCCGTCGCACTTGAGGTAGGAGGAGCATATTGCATTGAAGATTGCTACCGACTTGTGGAGGCGTATGAAAAAACAAAAACTCCGTTTATGTTCATGGAGAACTGCTGCTATGACAAAGCGGAACTGCTGGCAACGGCAATGCACCGTGCGGGTATTTTCGGAGAGGTCGTACACTGCTCCGGAGCTTATGCGCATGATCTCAGAGTAGAGGTCACTACCGGAAAAGAAAAGCACCACTATCGGCTCAGAAACTACATAGAGCGCAACTGTGAAAACTACCCCACCCACGACCTTGGCCCGATCGCAAAACTTTTGAACATAAACCGCGGCAACCGTATGATATCCCTCGTGTCTGTCGCATCAAAATCTGCAGGACTTGAAGCATATATAAATAAGAAAGCGGCTGACGGAACATTGGTCAACCGCGATCTCATAGGACAGAAATTCAACCAGGGAGATATCGTCGATACTATAATAACCTGCGAAAACGGAGAGACGATACGCCTGAAGCTGGATACGACCCTCCCCCGTTCCTATGACCGGGAATTTACCGTCCGCGGCACGAACGGCTCATTTTTCCAGTCCTCATACAGCGTATTCATCGATGGAGACCCGGAGGACTTGAGGTACGACAAATACCTCGCTACTGTGCTCGGCAACGCTAAAAAATACGAGCAGAAGTATCTCCCGGATATATGGAAAAACATAACCGAAGAACAACTCAAATCCGGCCATGGCGGTATGGATTATTTTGAATTCCGCGCGTTCCTTGACGCGCTGGAAAACGGCGATGAAATGCCGATAGACGTTTATGACGCGGCGGCATGGATGGCTGTCACCTGTCTCAGTGAAAAGTCGATAAAAATGGGCGGTACAAAGGTAGACTTCCCGGATTTCACCAACGGCAAATGGAAGACCAGACCCGCCAGGGACGTCATAGATCTCACAGTGAATGACTGACGCGTTCTATCCTCGCTCCGTAGCGGTTGCAACGATCGGCGATGTAAAGCAATGATATCGTGACGATTCAGCGGCATCATAACTCTATAAGAATATAAGAATAATGGCAATACAACGCTACAAGTATGGCGATGCAAGCACTGCGATGCAAGCGCGATAATGCAGATGCGACAATGCAAGCACGGTAAGACAAGTGCTGAAACAAGCGCCTGATCAAAAGTTTAATAGGCCGATATGCAAACAATTGTTTGCATATCGGCTTTTTACATCATTCCCGTGGATATGGCTTTCCCTTCGTAGACCGATTCGAAACAGTCGCTCGTATCGGTCCCCTTGACGCGCACTCCCCGTATTTTTATATACCGCGCATAATCATATGTATATGAATCCAGCGCTCTGTCCAGCGCATTGTCAGTCTGCGCCGCTATCAGCGGGACGTCGCCCTCAAAGCCTACTACGAGAAGCGAATGATAATATCCCTCCCCCTCTCGTCCCAGCTGTATAACGTCCCCTGACTCGATCATATCCGCCGAGACCTCCTCGCCCCATGGTCCGACCCCACTATTCCCGATGATAAAGTTGTAGAAGAAATCGACGCCGGTCCATGACGCGCTCCTGTCTTCGTCAGAGATATAATACCATCCGAAAACCGGAGTATAGTTCATCCTGCAGGCTCCGGCGTAAACGCACTGTGATACAAAGTTCGTACAATTGCCGCCGAGCTTGCCGTAATCCCCGAACAGCGGATTTTGAGAAAACGCCCATTTTCTGGCGTAAAGGACAGCGTTCTCTCTTCTGTAAGGTTTTATGTAAAGTATGAGAAACACCTCCAAGTCTTTTTTATAATTATATTCAACCGTGGCGGTATCCGTGCTGATAAGCGAGCATCTGGACTCAGTACTCCGCGTGTCGGAAGGTATGTACCTCTATATAGTTAGTTATCCGTGCTTACCTCACATCAATAGATACGCCCGCAAATCAAAATAACGCTTGAAAAGTGTCGTAAAATATTTTATAATAAGGAGTAGCAAAATTATAAATAAATATTTTCATTGATAAGAGGTACATATGAAACAGGATATGATTCTTATCCTCGACCTTGGCAGCGAGGAAAACACTGTCCTTGCGCGCGAAATACGCGACATGGGCGTCTATACCGAGATACATGCTCACGATATTTCCAAGGACGAGCTCGGAGCTCTTCCCAATGTAAAGGGAATAATCCTAAACGGCGGTAAGAACCGGATAGTCGACGGAAGAGAGATAGACGCCGGAGATTGCGTCTACTCCTGCGGGCTCCCGATACTTTCGCTGAACCACAAGGGCTCTGCCCCGCTTGACAGCGAACCGGCGCTCCGCAAAAAGACACTCTCGGACTTCGTTTTCGGAAAATGCGGTGCGGAGGCTAACTGGAATACCGACAATTTTATATCGGATCAGATAGAGCTGATCCGCAAGCAGGTAGGAGACAAAAAAGTGTTGCTCGCTCTCTCTGGCGGCGTTGATTCCTCGGTAGTTGCGGCTCTGCTCATAAAAGCCATAGGGACACAGCTCACCTGCGTACATGTAAATCACGGCCTGCTCAGAAAAGGCGAGCCGGAGCAGGTAGTAAAGGTTTTCCGTGACGAGCTGGGAGCGAACCTTGTATATGTGGACGCTCAGGAACGTTTCCTCGGGAAACTGGCTGGAGTTGCGGATCCTGAAAAGAAGCGCAAGATCATAGGCGCAGAATTTATCCGTGTATTTGAAGAAGAGGCAAGAAAACTCGAGGGAATAGAGTTCCTCGCTCAGGGCACCATATATCCCGATATAATAGAGTCCGGGACAAAAACCGTAAAAACGGTAAAAAGCCACCACAACGTCGGCGGACTGCCGGAGGATCTCAAATTTGAACTGGTAGAACCGCTCAAAATGCTGTTCAAGGACGAGGTACGCAAATGCGGAAAAGCGCTCGGTCTCCCGGACAGCATGGTATACCGTCAGCCCTTCCCCGGTCCTGGTCTCGGCGTGCGTTGTCTTGGAGCGATAACCCGAGACCGTCTTGAGGCGGTAAGAGAATCGGATGCTATCCTCCGCGAGGAATTTGACAAAAACGGACTTGCGGGTAAAGTATGGCAGTATTTCACGCTCATCCCTGATGTGAAATCCGTCGGAGTACGCGATGGGAAGCGCGCGGACGAATGGCCTGTCGTCATCAGAGCCGTGAACACAGTGGACGCTATGACGGCGACGGTAGAGAACGTGCCTTTTGAACTGCTCAGCAAAATAACCAACAGGATCGTAAATGAGGTAAAGGGCGTGAACCGCGTCCTCTTCGACCTTACTCCCAAACCCACCGGCACGATCGAATGGGAGTGATGACTCTCGGCTGAGATGTGCTTAAAAAGCCAGTATTTTTGCGGGTTTGCGGGTATAGCTTGAATCGTCGATTCGTTTTTGCAACACTTTTGCAACACATCACGCACAAAAAAGTTTTGCAACAGATGAAATAGTTATAAGTGGCTTTGTGGTAAAGCTGAACAATGAGTAATGAA
>CALWTR010000004.1 GCA_944384525.1 uncultured Clostridia bacterium | reverse complement strand
AAAATCCGCATGTATCTTGAGCCCCTCTATCGCTCTTTTCATCGCGAGCATAGAGGCGTTAAGTATATTCAGTTCATCGATCTCTTTTTCCGAGGCTGAAGCTACGCACCACGCCGCGGCTTTTTCTGTTATCTCAGCATAGAGCAGATTTCTTTTCTTTTCCGACAGTTTTTTCGAGTCGTCGAGTCCTTCTATACGTATGTCCGGGTCAACTATGCAGGCGGCGGCAACTACCGGACCGCAGAGCGGGCCCCTGCCTGCCTCGTCGCACCCGCATATATGTAGGTATCCTTTTTTCGCGGCCTCTGTTTCGTATTTAAGATCCGGCATATTTACCTCCGATCTCCGGGCTTCTCGAGAGATATTCTCCCTATCTCCGCGCTCCGGAATTCGTTAAGGAGCATTTTTGCCGTACGCTGGAGATCTATCTCGCCGCCGCTCATCAGAAACCCCCTCTTCTTTCCTATCAGAGAGAGCAGGTCATAGGAGTCGAGCGGAGCGCATTCCTCTTCGGTGAGCTTATATCGCGCAAAAAGCTTGTCCGGAGCTGTTTCCAAAAGCTTTTTGGCAAGATACATTGCCAGCTCGTCTGTATCTAATACCGTGTCTTTTATCGCTCCTGTGAACGCAAGATTGCGCCCGACTTCTTCATCCTGGAATTTCGGCCACAGCACACCTGGCATATCCAGAAGATCGAGCCCGGATGAAGTTGGGACCCACTGCTTTCTGAGAGTAACGCCGGGCATATTTTCAGCCTTCGCTTTTTTGGCTCCGGCAAGGCTGTTTATAAGCGTTGATTTTCCGACATTGGGTATGCCTATGACCATGGCTCGTATTTTTCTGCCCTCCATGCCGGAGTTCTTGTATTTTTCAAGCTTGTCTGAGAGGGCGCTCCTGACGGCGTCTCCGAGAGCGAAAAGCCCGTATCCGCTCGGAGAATCTATCGCTACTGCGGCGATATCGGAGCTTTTGTATTTCTTTATCCATTCCTCGGTGGTTTTTTCGTCTGCGAGGGAAGCTTTTGCAAGAGCTATAACGCGCTTTTTCCCTTTGGTGATCTCGTCTGTCTCCGGGTTCTTTGAGCTGTAAGGTATCCTTGCATCACAGACCTCAATGACTATATCTACATCTTTGAGGCATTCTTTTATGATGCGGCGGGTTTTCGCCATGTGACCCGGAAACCAGTTTATCGGGTTTTGAGCCATCTTCAGCTCCTTTCTTGTGTTGTTCTTTTATGCATCGTTCAATCTACGGAGCCGAATTTGCTGAAAGGGTAGAGACGCATAACGACCTTTCCGATAACGAATCGTGTATCTATTTCACCGACAAGCTCGGACCTTGAGTCCGTGGAATTGTTGCGGTGGTCTCCCATGACGAATATGCAGCCGTCAGAGACTGTCCATTGTCCGTCCTGATATCTGTAACGGTTGTTGTCGATATATACGTAATCCTCGTTCAGCTTGACGGAATCGACGTATACCTCATTGTTCTTTATGACTACCGTCTGTCCTTCTGTCGCGATAACTCGTTTGACGATATTCTTTTTGAGCTGATCGGAATAGCATACTACGATGTCGCCGGCCTTCGGTTCATAGAAAATGTCCGATATGATAAGGTGGTCGCCGTCTGTGAGCGTATTCATCATTGACGGACCGTCTACAATAGAATGCCGGAAAAATACGCTGGTAACTCCCAGCACTATGAAAAGAGTTATTATAAAAAGCTCCGCTACGTCAAAAAAAGTATGCGCGAAACTTTTCTTGTCGGTATTTCCATCGTCCTGCCTGTCGTCTGAACGACCGGAGACGCCGAGAGCGGCAGATGCCTCGCCCGACTGTTCGTTTTCAGCGGACTCATCCGAGGCGGCTGCCTGTGAGAGCTCATCCGGGGAGTTCTGTGCGCCTGAGTCTTTATTTATCTCTGTATTCAACAAAACAACCTCACTTCCTCGCGGACACTTAAAAGCCGATCACGATTTTGTCCGTTCGCGCTCATACAGACTATTATAACATATATGCGCGGATTTTACAACAGTAAACATAACAGTAAACAAATAATTTACAGGATAGTTATATAATGATTCCACAGCGAACCTGTATCCTGTATAATGACCGGCTTAAGTAACAAACGTTTTTTTATTCGTAAGTATTTTATACGCACGGAGTTGATTTTATATGATACAGTGATGCTCCCGCGGTTTTCCGGCCATGCGGTTAATTTGGCGCGTAACGGATATATCGGGCGGAGCAGCAGAAAAAATAATATTTTTTTGTTTTAGATATTGATTTTTTCGGGAATATATGGTATAATAACTACAACTGTGCATGACCGCGTGTCGGAATGTACATTATTCAGAACAGTCCTCTGCGTAGCTCCGCACGAATGTTTGAAGATTTAAGGAGGGCCTAAAATGGATAAGATCCAGGCTTTTGTGAATGAGCAACTTAAAACAGATGTCCCCGCATTCGGCATCGGAGATACCGTTAAGGTGTACAACCGTATAACCGAGGGCGAGAAGGACAGGATCCAGCTTTTTGAAGGAACGGTCATCGCCAAGCATGGCGGCGGGATATCCGAGACTTTTACCGTCAGACGTATTTCTTACGGCTGCGGTGTAGAGAAGACTTTTCCGATCCACTCTCCGAACGTGGATAAGGTAGAGGTTGTGCGCCAGGGTAAGGTCCGCCGCGCTAAGCTTTACTATCTGCGTGACAGAGTCGGTAAGAGCGCGAAGGTCAAGGAGAAAATGTGATCCTTGCATAATAAACGACCGCTGTCAGGTACAGCGACCGTTTATTTTTATATTTATAATTTCTCAGCATTGTTCATCCCATTGATTCAGGCAGCTTTTTTCCTCCGAGTATGTGAAAATGCATGTGCTTGACGCTTTGGCACCCGTCCTCGCCGACATTTGTGATGACGCGGTATCCGTTCTTTAATCCGAGCGCTGATGCGATCTTGGGGATGGCGCGGAATATCGCCGCAATGTATTCCATATCACATTCAGATGTCTCGTCAACGGATACGATATGCTTTTTCGGTACAACAAGGCAGTGGACCGGCGCCTGGGGATTTATATCGTTGAAAGCAAAGACGTTTTCATCCTCATAAACTTTGGTGGACGGAATATCTCCGTCGATTATTTTGCAGAAAATACAATCCATGATATGTTCCTCCGTTTTTTGATATGTTTATTAACGAGGCTCCGCCACGGATGATCCCGCTCGGAGACTTTGTTACCGTTTTTTAAAACTCCATTTTAAAAGTTCCCTTAAGTTTTAAACCTGTCCGGAGATCAAACAGTATTTAATTTGCCGCGATGACAGATTATATGAATAATGGTTTTGTAATGATTTTGCGGCACAGTGAAAGGAGATACATATGAAAAACGACCGGTTGATCACACCGATCCCATCGCTCGAGCCAAACAAATACCAGCGTGAGCAGATAGCGCGCCGCTTCGGTATGTTTATCCACTTCGGAGTCAATACCTTCGGAAACGTGGAGTGGTCCGACGGCGGTATTCAGGCGGAGTCCTATCAGCCGACAGAGATAGACGCAGACGGATGGGTCCGCACGGCATGGGAGGCGGGGATGAACTACGTCATCATCATAACCAAGCATCATGACGGATTCTGCCTTTGGGATACAAAATATACAGATTACTGCGTCCGCAATTCCGGCAACAAAACGGACGTGGTAAAGGCGGTCTCGGATGCATGCCGCAAATACGGTGTGAAATTCGGAGTATACTATTCTCTGTGGGACCGCAAGGAGCCATCATATAAGCAGGATTTTTCCGGCAAATATATCGAATATATGCTGAATCAGCTCACCGAACTGCTTGACGGCAGATACGGAGAGGTGGTTGAACTTTGGCTCGACGGGTCATGGGATAAGTCCTGCGCGGAATGGAGACTTGATATTATATATGATCTTGTGAAGCGGCTCCAGCCCTCCTGCCAGGTGGGAGTAAATCATACCGTCGGCGTATATAAGGAGACAGCCGGAGGACCAGAGGAGCGTTATCAGCCTAAAAATTATCAGGAGGGGGATCCTCTTCGTATGTTCCCGTCAGATTTCCGCCTTTGGGATCCGCACATGTGCCGCAAGGATGATCCTAAGCATTATACATTCGGCGGAAAAACCTATTATATGCCCTTTGAGATGACGATCTGTTCAAGGGAAGGATTCAGCTGGTTCTACTCAAATATATACGAGAAGAAACCGTTCTTACCGGTACATGAGGTAGCGGAGCAGTGCCGCACCCTGTTTTCAATAGATAATCTTGCTGTCATAAACATGCCTCCGAACACCTCCGGCAAGCTTGTGGAGGGAGACGTTGAGCATCTTATGGCTATATCCCGTGAGCTCGGTATCGCGAGAAAATGATCTCGCCGGCGGATAGCGGTATTTTCGCTCCGACGGTATACCTTGAATGAATTATAACATAAAAATGCCGCTGTTTCAATATTTTTTCTGCGTAAAGGAGGAGCCAGATGGCTGAAAGTGAATATTTCGGACTTCCGGCTCCGAGTATTTCGGATATGTGGAAGGAAGCGGTATCGGACGGGCGTCCGATACTGATATACGGAATGGGCAACGGTGCGGACAAGCTCTGCGAGCGTCTGTCGTCGCTCGGCGTCTCCGCCTCGGACTTTTTTGCCTCAGACGGCTTTGTAAGAGGGCAGAGTTTCCGAGGACACAGAGTTTTGACGTATTCCGAGGCGAAGGAGAAATACGGCGACTTTATTGTTATGCTCGGCTTTGGTTCGCCGCGCAGTGACGTCATAGCCGGCTTTGAGCGTATAGACCGGGAAGTCAAGTTCTTCGTACCTGACATGCCGGTCTCGGGGGAAGAATATTTCGACGCAGATTTCTATAAAAGAAATTTTTCCAGGATCGAACGCGTATATTCCTCGCTCGCAGATGAGACGTCGAGGAGGATATATTCCGGGATAGTGAGATATAAGCTCACCGGATCTCTCGGAACATTGCTGTCTGCCTCCTGCGGACGGCAGGAACGCTGGGGACTGTTTGATACCGGCAGTGTTATAACGGCGGTAGACGCCGGTGCATATACCGGAGACACCGCATCGGAAATGCTTGGCGAATTCCCTGGTGTAAAACAGATATACGCGATAGAGCCTGATCACAAAACATTCAAAAAGCTTCAAAAATTTGCGGCAGAAGAGGGAGAATGCAAGATAAATGCTGTCCGAGGAGCGGCGTGGAGCAGCCCCGGAGCCGCCGGATTCAGTTCATGCGGAAACAGAAATTCTTTTCTGAAATTTGACTGCCGTGCCGGAGAGGCAGAGGTCCCTCTGGTCACGATAGACGAGATATGCGGCGGAAGAGCCGAATATATCAAATACGATGTTGAGGGCGCAGAACGAGAGGCGCTCCTGGGCAGTGCGGAAACGATAAAGAACTGCCGTCCGGTCATTTCGGTGTCCGCTTATCACAGAAGCGAAGATATATTTTCCCTTGCGGAACTTGCGGGCGAGCTGTACGGCGGGGGTTACCGACTATATGTACGGCGTCCGGCGTGTGTTCCGGCTTGGGATATAGAGTTTATTTTTGTGCCGGATGAACGGTCCGGCAGTATTCGGAGGTAGTATGGGCGTTGAGCTGCTTTCCCCTGCGGGAAATCCTGAAAAACTTCGCGCGGCTGTGCTTTACGGAGCAGACGCCGTATATCTTGCCGGCAGGAATTTCGGAATGAGATCTGCGGCGGACAATTTTTCAAACGAGGAGCTGGCTGAGGCGGTGCGATATGCTCATCAAAGAGGTGTTCGTGTATATCTTGCCGTAAATACAATGCCGAGGACAGACGAATATCCCGCGCTGGAAAAATATTTCGAGGCTATCTCAGACTTCGGGATAGATGCGTTCATCGCGGCGGATATAGGGGTTATTTCGCTTTTGCGCGAGAAGATCCCGGGCGCGGAGATCCATATATCCACTCAGGCAAACACTGTAAACGCAAGGACGGCATATGAGTGGTACCGTTTAGGCGCGAAGCGTGTGGTGCTGGCGCGTGAGGTGACATTGAATGAGATCAGGGAGATGAGAAAGAATATTCCTGACGACCTTGAACTTGAGGCATTTATACACGGCTCTATGTGCATATCTTACAGCGGACGCTGTCTTTTGTCCGGATTCCTTGCGGACAGGGATGCGAACCGGGGAAGATGTGCCCAGCCGTGCCGGTGGAATTATACCATAAGCGGAAGTCTTGAATTACGCGAAGAAAAACGTCCTGACGTTCCGCTTCCTATCGAGCAGATAAATGGGGAGACATTTATAATGGCAAGCCGGGATATGTGTATGATAGAGCACATCCCTGAGCTTATGGAAAGCGGGATAAACAGTTTTAAGATAGAGGGAAGGATGAGATCTGCGTATTATACGGCGGCGGTGACCAATGTTTACCGTATGGCGATCGACTCTTACCTGTCCGGAAATTATAAATACGATCCGCTTTGGGCGGGCGAGCTTGAAAGCGTGAGCCACAGGGAATATTCTACCGGGTATTTCTTTGCGGATTCTCACAGCGAGGCTAATACTTGCCGGGAGAACGGATATATACGCGAAAAGGCATATATAGCCACTGTGGAGGAATATAATTCCGTGACGGGTGAGGCGCTTCTGATTCAGAAGAACAAGGTATCCGCCGGAGAGACTGCCGAACTGCTGAGCCCCGGGCGGACTGGAATACCGTTTGTCGTTGAGGCGCTCTATGACGAGGAGCACGAGCCGATACCGTCGGCGCCGCATCCGGGGATGCGCTTTTATATGAAGTCCTCAGTCCCCATGAAGTGCGGCGACATAGTTCGCGCCGCGGAAAGGTAACATTCGTATGATCGAATATTTAAAAGCTCTTATAATCGGAATAATAGAGGGAATAACCGAGTGGCTGCCGATAAGCTCGACCGGGCATATGATACTTTTTGACGAGTTTTTTGACCTCAACGTAAGTGATGAATTCAAGTCGCTTTTTCTCGTTGTGATACAGCTCGGCGCTATCATGGCGGTAGTCACGAGCTTTTTCGGCAAGATGAATCCTTTCTCCCGCTCAAAGAGCAAAGAGGAACGCGGAGCGGTCTGGAGTATGTGGTCAAAGGTGATCGTCGGTGTCATCCCCGCGTGTATTTTCGGACTTTTGCTTGACGATTTCATGGATGAGCATCTATATAATTTTCTGACCGTATCAATAGCGCTTCTCGTATACGGCATAGCTTTTATAGTTGTCGAAAGGATAAACAGGAACAGAGCTCCGCGCGTATCGGATATAGGCGATCTAACTTACCGTGACGCTCTGTTTATCGGGTGCTTTCAGGTCTTGTCACTTATTCCGGGTACGTCCCGCTCCGGCTCGACGATACTCGGCGGGATAATACTCGGCGTCGGACGAACGGCAGCAGCTGAATTTTCCTTTTTTATGGCTCTTCCGATAATGGTCGGCGCGTCCGGACTTAAAATATTCAAATTTGTTTATGCAGGCAACGTCTGTTCGGGCAGAGAAATAGTTATGCTGCTGATCGGAATGGCGGCGGCATATATAGTTTCCGTGATCGCTATAAAATTCCTCATGGATTTTGTCAAGCGGCATGATTTTACTCCGTTCGGAGTATACAGGATAATACTCGGATGCATATTGCTTACGTATTACGTCTTCAGATATGCGGTTTGAAAAATATTTCTTCAGATTATAAATGTTCCGCCGCCGGACATCTCATGTGTTCCGGCGGCGGAGCGTTTTTTAATTGTTTGTACGGCATATCGCGGACCAGTCGATCGGCTCCTGGCCGGTCGAAATAAGAAATTCGTTTGCGCGTGAGAAATGCCGGCAGCCGAAAAATCCGCTGTAAGCGGATAGCGGGCTCGGGTGCGCGCATTCCAGTATTTTGTGAGAGCGGTTGGTTATAAGAGATTTTTTCGATCTGGCATTACCGCCCCAAAGTATGAATACAACAGGCGAGGCTTTTTCATTGAGTATAGATATGACCCTGTCGGTGAATATCTCCCATCCGTGTCCCTTATGACTCTGAGGGCAGCCCTCGCGGACGGTCAGGGTAGTGTTCAGCAGAAGAACTCCCTCCTTTGCCCATGGCGTAAGGTCACCGCTGTGTGGAGCAGGGATCCCAAGATCGGAAGATAGCTCGGCAAATATATTTTTGAGGGACGGAGGGAAGGGGACGCCGTCTCTGACCGAAAAGCACAGTCCATGCGCCTGTCCGGCGCCGTGATACGGGTCTTGCCCCAGCAGTACCACTCGCGTCCTTTCATATGGGGTATATCGAAAAGCATTGAATATATCCTGCATGGGCGGATAAACCCTTGTGGAAAAATATTCACGCTTCAAAAATTCCCGCAGATCAAGATAATATTGTTTTTTGAATTCATCAGAGAGGATCTCGTCCCAGTCGTTGCCTATATTGACCATATAATGATACCGCCGCTTGCCGCAGATGCGTTTTTTCGCGGTTTTTCACCGCCTTTCTATTATAAACCGACAGCGGTGAAAAATCAATACCCGGAGCAGGCGGCGTATTTCAGAATACGGTCTCAACGCATTTTTCGGATGACGCGGGAGAATAGACCCATCTGTCTATATGGAATACCTTGTCTGTGTCTATGAAATATGTCAGCGGAGACGGCTTTTGAGAGGAGTCGTGAGAGTCGATTATGATCAGCTTTATCTTCATTTTTTCAGGTATTATGCTTTTTATGTATACCGCCGCTGTCTGTCCGACCTTGACGTCATCCTTGAGCTCTGCCAGCCCGGCGAGATTCGGAGAGAGCTCCACGAAAATCCCGTAACTTTCAATGCTTCTTACAATTCCGACGACTGTCTGCCCCTCCGTGAAAAGTGCGGCGTTTTCCTCCCATGTTCCGAGCAGCTCGCGCTCGCTGACGTATATCCTGCCGTTTTCGTCGATATTCTTTATGACTGTGTAAAGCGTGTCTCCTGAGGAGAGCCTGGCTCTGGGGTGAGAGATCCGCGATACTGATATGCAGTCGATGGAGAGCAGGGATACGATACCGCATCCTATATCCACGAAAGCGCCGAAATTTTCAAGATGGGTTATTCGTGACGGTATTATATCGCCGGGCACCAGAGTGTCGGTGTAGTTCAGCATACATTCCGTCTGAGCCGCCCGCCGTGAAAGCACCGCTACCGTCTCTCCGTTTTCGTCTCTTGTAAATCCGGATATTTTAAAGCATACCGGACGGCCGACTCGGGTCAGTATGGCGATATCTTTTATATCGTCGCCGTATTTTGAATACTGGACCTCTTCTCTCGGCATGATGCCGTGCATGGAGCCGAGGTCGACGTGCAGTGAAAAGTTCCTGTCGCAGAGCACTGCCGGAGCCTCCAGTATGACCTGCCTTTCAAGAGCTTTTTCTATTCCGGCTCTGGATGAAAGGTAGTCTCTGTTTTCGATCGAGGATATCAACATTCCTTCGGGCTTGTATTGATTCATGGCGCAACCTCTTTTTTAAGTTTCTTTTTTCGTCTTACAATTGAGTATATGCGCCTGATCACGGCATTAGTCCGCAGCATGCATAAAAAACCGGCGCACTTTCGGCGCCGGTTTTCTGGTCATACGGTTTTTGCGGCAGGGATCCGCCCCTCCATTATATCGCGCGGCTCCTCGGTACCAAGGCCGAAGCTCACGGAAATCGCGCTGTTGACCTGGTTCATGACGTTCTCGTCCAGGTGCCCCATTTTTTCCTTCAGCCTCTTTTTGTCGAGGGTCCGTATCTGTTCAAGCAGTACGACGGAGTCCTTTGACAACCCCACGTCTTCTGCCGCTATGTCGATGTGCGTTGGCAACTTTGTCTTGCTCATGCGGCTGGTTATCGCTGCCGCTATCACAGTTGGGCTGTATCTGTTACCGACGTCGTTCTGGACTATGAGGACCGGGCGCAGTCCGCCTTGCTCACTTCCGACGACAGGACTAAGATCAGCGTAGTATATATCTCCTCTTTTTATGTTCATAGAAAAAAAGCGAAATGGTAAATTTCTTTCTCCTTTTATGATTTTTACATTATTATTTTTGCCGTAATTCTTTTTGTTTTAAACAATTTTTGTGTAAGAAAATATTTGGAAAAATATTTGCTCTCATTTTCAGTTTATGAAATATACCTGTAAGGTTTCCATCTCGACCTTTTTTGCGCTCTGACGAGGCGTTTTGACAAATTTGACAAAAAGTGATGAGCCCGCCGTACACTTTTGCGGTGCACGGCGGGCTCTTTTTGAAATTGATCAAGGGTTGTATCAAGTCATCAGTGCGCGGAAGATACGACTCTCTCGTCTCTGTGGAAGAGGAGAGATATGCACCAGAGTCCGGCAAGAGCTACGACAATGTAGACTATTCTGGCGAAAACAGACGTCTGCCCTCCGCCTATCCAGGCTACGATATCAAAAGAGAAAAGCCCTATGCTTCCCCAGTTGAGCGCGCCTATGATCGTTATGAGCAGCGCGATTTTGTTCATGAGCATATTTTTAAATCCTTCTTTTTTATTTTTATAAAAATAACGGTGGACGCATGACCGTCCGTCCTTATTCTGCCCCGAAAAAAATCTGTTAGTCGCTGAAATCGGGTATTTTTTCTCCGAAAGCGTCTCTGAGCTTTATGAGCGCTCTTTTTTCTATTCGGCTGACATATGAACGGGATATTCCGAGATGCTTTGCTACCTCACGCTGCGTTTTCGGGGTATATCCGTTAAGACCGTATCTCAGTATGATTATTTCTTTTTCCCGCTCGTCAAGGCTTTTTGTTATAAGAGATTGTATCCTGTCGGTATGTATTTTCAGGTCCAGGTCCTCGGCTATCGTGTCGTCGGAACTGATTATATCAAGGTAGGTCAGCGGATTGCCGTCCCGGTCAATGTCTATCGTTTCATTTATGGAAATTTCTCCCGATAGTTTTTTTTGTGATCTGAAAAACATCAAAATCTCGTTCTGTACGCATTTTGCCGCATAGGTCGCGAACCTTGCTCCGTTTTCAAACCGGAAGGAATCTACCGCCTTTATCAGCCCGAGTGATCCTATCGATATCAGTTCGTCGGGATATTGATATGATGTGTAATATTTTTTGACTATATGCGCTACGAGCCGCAGGTTGTGTTCTATTATTTCCGCTCTCGCCTCCGCATTTCCGTCGCGCATCATTATAAACAGGCGGTTCTCCTCTCGCGGGGAAAGGGGAGGAGGAAAATTTTGATTTTGTCCGAGTCCGAGAATAAGAGTTATGAATCTGAAAAATAAACTTGTTACGTTCAAGTGCGTCCACCTCCGATAAAGCTATCATTAAAGCATTATATGCCGTGAGGCGGCCGCGTTTGCCCGATATACCGGATAAAACTTTTTTTACAGTTTCAGTCGTAGTCAGGAATAACGGTTATTTTTTGTTTTTCTTGCCTTTCGTTTTCCTCTCCTTCTTCATTATTGCGTCGTCCGAGAAGATCCCTGTTTATATCATAACCCTTTCTCGGAGTATAATTTATTATCTTTTCCCCGATCTCCGACTGTACGCGTTTGTTGATATTATGTATGTGCGTATAGATACTGATATTTGTCATTTTTCCCATCGGAGAACAGAAGCGTTTTACATCTTCAAACTTCAGGTATTGTTGAGGATATGCGGCGAAAAGATCAAGTATCAGCATTTGATTGCGCGTAAAGTTTATGAATTTGCCGCCTATCTCCATGAAAATGTTGCCGCGCTCACTTATGGATATGTGGGTCGAGTAGATAATATCGAGCACGTTTTCAAATATAGCCGCGATCTCGCTGCAGAAATAGTCGCGCTGGCTGGAAATGCTGTACGGATATTTGACAACATGACTGAATGATGTGTTGACAAGTATCTCATCGTTTTTCCTCCAGTCGAAAAGCAGCATAGCAAAAGCAGAATATCGAAGTAAGCCCTTCTTAAACAGTTTTGCAAATAAAGAGCTTGAATACGGTCTCGGAAATAGTGCGACCGGAAAAACTGATTCTGAAAATAATTTGAGCGCGGCTGAATAGCTGCAGCCGTGCGCCGGCATCATGCTTCGACAGAGATGCAGGCAGATGTCTCGTCTGAATATGGGATCATCGTCTATAACAAGGATCATTTTTTCTCCAATATGTTTTCGGTCTTGCCGAGATGAGGCAGTTGCTTTTTATCAGCGGCTCAGCCGGTTTTTATATATTATTATAACTGCCGTTTGATCTTAATTCAACAAAAAACAGGAAAATTTTTCCTTAAAATATTTTTTTCGCCTCTGTTCAAAATCCGATAAAAAACGCATCTGCGCGCTCCTCTTCTTGACAATGGGCATCTCGCGTGTATAATTAATATAGTATTATAATTCATTAAAATGCGACCGATCTTCATGCTTAAAATATGTCAATAGTAACGAGCCGATCTCATTCGGGATATAATAACGGAGGTCAAAAATGAAGACTTTGTTTGTAAACGGCGGCAGCCGCGGTATAGGCGAGAGCATAGTCAGGCTGTTTTCCGATAGGGGTTATGCCGTAGCTTTTACGTATCTCGATTCTGTAGGCCGCGCCGAAAAACTTGCGTCAGATACCGGATCACTGGCCCTCCGTGCGGACAGCGCCTGTGAGAGTGAGACGGCTGAGGCAGTCAGGGCCGCGCTTTCTGAGCTCGGACATATAGACGTTCTTGTCAACAATGCGGCGATATCCTCATTCTCACTTTTTACAGATATCGAATATAAGGATTGGCGGAGGATGATGGACGTGAACGTGGGCGGCGCTTTTCTGTATTCAAAGCTCATTCTGCCGGGAATGATATCGAGAAAGAGCGGCAAGATAATCAATATAAGCTCCATGTGGGGAATAGCAGGCGCATCCTGCGAGGTCCATTATTCCGCATCCAAGGCGGCGCTTATCGGTATGACAAAGGCGCTTGCGCGAGAGGTCGGTCCGTCCGGGATAACTGTGAACGCGGTAGCGCCCGGTCTGATAGATACCGAGATGAATCGCGCATTGTCTGCCGAAGATATCGCAGCCATATGCGATGATACGCCGCTGATGAGGATGGGCAGACCTGAAGAGATCGCAGAGTGCGTATATTTTTTGGCGGAAAGCACCGGGGATTTTATCACGGGTCAGGTCATAAGTCCGAACGGCGGGCTCGTTATATAGCTTTTGAAAGTTATATATGACTTTTTTGCCTTGAGGCGCATTTGTAAAAAAATTGTGAAATGGATATAGTGCTTGCAAAACGAGCAAATATCTGTTATAATACTTATGTATACGGTTCGGTGTGTCGGACGGAGCCATACAGCCGGGGAATTAGCGGAGCCCTGTACCTGAAATCCGCTGTAGCAGGGGTGATTTTTTCCCTGAGGGTCGCGTTTGTGCAGTCTGCATCCCGTTTTTCTGTGTTGAAGGGTGGGTCCCGCGCAATCGGAGGCCGTGAACCATGTCAGGTGGGGGACCAAGCAGCATTAAGCGGTTTGACCGATGTGCCGCGGGGATGCCTGCCCGGAGCAGGATACGGGGTTACCGTGCGGAAACGTGGATTCGAGGGGAGAAAGTATGGCTCTTTCCGATACATCGAACATATGCTTTTACGGGAGCGTGGACGGGCTGTGCCCCGGGCGCTCTTTTGTATTGAGGGGGATTTATGCACAAGGCGTTGTACAGAAAGTGGCGCTCTCCGGATTTTGACGATGTGTGCGGACAGGAGGCGGTCACCGATATTCTCAAATACCAGGTAGAGAGCGGCAGGCTATCGCACGCTTATTTGTTCTGCGGCTCACGCGGTACCGGAAAGACCAGCTGTGCGAAGATCCTTGCCAAGGCGGTGAATTGCCTGGATCCCAAAGGCGGTAATCCTTGTAATAAATGTGCGGCGTGCAGGAGCATTGACGCAGGAACTGCCACGGACGTCATAGAGATGGACGCCGCGAGCAATAACGGAGTCGGCGATGTACGCGATATGAAAGATGAGATCGCATTTACTCCGGCGGAGCTGAAATACCGCGTTTATATAATAGACGAGGTACACATGATGTCCAAGGAGGCGTTCAATGCGTTGCTCAAAACTCTGGAGGAGCCTCCGGAGTACGTTATATTCATCCTGGCTACGACAGAGTATAATAAGCTCCCCGCAACGATAATTTCGAGATGCCAGCAGTTCGATTTCAAGCGACTTAAGAGCGACGTTATAGTGGAGCGGCTGCTCAAAATATCCTCAGCGGAGGGTATAGATATAACGCGCGACGGCGCAAAAATGATAGCCCGCGCCTCAGAGGGCGGAATGAGAGACGCGATAAGCATGCTTGAGCTCTGCGCCGGCGCGCACAGAAAGATCGACGCGCCGCTCGCGCTGTCCATGCTCGGGCAGGGCAGCCGGGAGAGCTCGTACTCTTTGATATCCGCAGTAATATCCGCGGATTACAACTCGATATACCGATCAGTTGCGGACGCAGTGGAGACCGGAACCGATATCCTGTATTTCTGGCAGTCTCTTATGGACGCATACAGAGATGTGATGATAGTTAAGAGCGTATCGGAGCCCGGAGAGTATCTTGACCTTACCGATTCGGAGCTTTCTCATGCAAAAGAATTGGCCGGCAGGATCACTCAGGCGACAATGTTTTTGCATACCGGAATGCTTGAGCGGGCGTATATGAATATGCAGCTTTCTCCGGCGTCTAAAAGACGGGAGGCGGAGATGACACTGCTGAAGATGGCTGATCCGAAGTTGGATCCTTCTGCGGATTCTCTTATCGTCAGAGTTGAGACTCTTGAAAAAGAGATAGCAAGACTCAAAATGGGGTCGTTTTCTGTAAAACAGGAGATAGATCCGGGCAGAAGAGAAGACCTCGGAGAAAAATCGAAGACTAAACAAACGGTATCGGAGTCAAAAAAAGCATCCGCTGCGGTATCCGAACCGCAGGATAAGGTAAGTGCTAATGCTGAAAAATGGGAAGATTACGGCGCGTGGAACCGGGCTCTGCTCAAGATGGGCGAGGTGAAGAGTTCTCTGGCGGCTCAATTCATAGGCGGCAGCGTCATGAGATGCGGAAAACGTTTCGCGGTGTATATGCGACCGTTCTTCGCCTCTAAAATATTAAAGTCCGATGAGGACAGGGCAATACTCGCGGGCGCAATAGCGGAGACGGAGGGCGTGCCTGCCTCAGAGATAAATATAGAGATACTGAGCACTGATAAAAAAGCAGAGAGAACTGCTTCAGACGAGCTTTTGGACATATTGTCCTGACGCGGAAAGAACCATAAGTGAATTGGTTGATATAAAAAATTATTTTTGGAGGGATAGATATGAAAGTAAGACTTCCGGCAGGAGCGGGCGGTGGCCCCGGAGGCATGCAGGGCATGCTCAGACAGGCTCAGAAGATGCAGGAGGATATGGCGGCTCTTCAGAGCGAGCTTGAGGGGAGAGAGTACGATGTTACCGCAGGCGGCGGAGTTGTTGAAATAAAGATAAACGGCAAAAAAGAGATCCTTTCCATAAAGATATCTCCCGATATCGTTGACCCCGATGATATCGAGACTCTTGAGGATATACTTACTGCGGCGGTCAATGAGTCGATAAAGAAGGTCGAGGAGACCGCATCGGCAGAAATGCAGAAGATAACGGGCTCGCTCCAGCTGCCCGGAATGCCGGGGCTGTTCTGATGTCTGAGTATATAGCTCCTCTTCAGAGGCTGATAGAGCAGTTCAGGCGCCTTGACGGCATCGGGGGCAAGACCGCGGCTCGCCTGGCTTTTTCGCTTCTTTCTCTGGATGAGGAATCTGTTGCTGAATTTGCTGACGCGGTGATCGGTGCCAAGCGGGATATACACACTTGCCCTGAGTGCGGGAATCTGTCGACCGGCGGGCTTTGCGATGTATGTAGCAGCGAATCCAGAGACAGGGGTGTGATATGCGTGGTAGAGGATGCCCGTGACGTCATGGCTATGGAGCGTGTCCGCGATTATAACGGTATGTATCATGTCCTCGGCGGATCGGTGTCTCCGCTGGATTCAAAAAGGAGCCAGCTTAATATACCTCGGCTCTTGGAGCGCGTCGGCAGCGGCGAGGTACGCGAGGTCATCATAGCCACTAATCCGACAGTAGAGGGAGAGGCAACGGCGATGTATATTGCAAAATTGCTTGAGAAGTATGACGTTGAAATATCCAGGCTCGCTTATGGCATACCGGTCGGCGGCGACCTTGAATATGCGGATGAAGTGACCCTTCACCGAGCAATAGAAGGACGCAGGACATTCGGCAAAAAGCATGGCTCAAATTGAATGACAATAAAAAAGCGGCTGACGTTTGAAGTGAACCCCAAATAGTTCACAGAAAAGAAAAAGGCGCAACAAAGACAGGGAGAGGAAATTACCTCTTCCTGTTTTTGATTCTCGAAGTATTATAAAAAACTAACCAATCTTCTACAAGCAGT
>CALWTR010000003.1 GCA_944384525.1 uncultured Clostridia bacterium | reverse complement strand
ACTTTCGTTATCTTTTTTTCTCGTTTTTCTGCGTATCCGGACTTATGACCTCGACTATGCGCTTAAAAACGTCCGGAGAACGCTCAAATGCCGATATGAATTTGTCTACGGAGCTGACGTCAGAGGCTGTCATTATAGGCTGCACGTCAGTAGTGCCGTCGGGCTTTATTACAAAAAATGCGACCGGGGAGATATTGACTCCGGTGCCGCCTGCGCCTCCGAAACGAGAATTCGGCTCTTTTCCGGGCTGGTCCTTTTTCGTATCTATCCCGCCCGTTGCTATGCCGAGCGTGACCTTTGACAGTGGCACGAGCGTGGTTCCGCCGTCCAGCATTATAGGCGCGCCTACGACGGTCTCCGACTCCGCGATAGCGCGTATCCCGGTCAGAGATTCTCTTATTATATCGCTGAGATTATCGTCCCTCATTTTTAAATAAAAACCTCTCATTCGCATTTTCTCCGGTCGTGTCCTGTGTGGTTTCATATCATAGTTGATAACGTCGGAGCTTGCCTTGCGGTCTTACGAGAAAGTTTTGTTTAAAAAGCGCGCAGAGCTGCGTCTATGAATTCGATAGGGGTCATTGTGAAGACGAGAGATATGTCAGCCTCGCTTTTGCATGATGTAAAATCAGGGTATATAACAATGTCTTTTTCTGCTCTTTTGTCAAGTATATCTTTGTCCTCCGCGTATTCTGCTGCAGATAGGAGCAGAGTATATGCGGCAGAGAAGAGCAGGGCGGTCCTGGCTGCGTCCTTTGACGCTATTTTTATGTGTATGCGATCCGGACGTATTTTTATATCGCCTATATAATCCGGAGAAAATAACTTTCCGATAATACGTATGATCAGCCGTACCGTCGGTCCGAAAGTGTCTTTTTTATTTTTTCTTTTTTGTTTTTCTCCGTCTTTTTTATCTTTGTCTTTGCGGTACAGATCTATTTTTAAGAACAGCAGGCGCAGATATACTGCGGCATCGCCGCCGCTGTAATTTAGATATAGATGAAAAGGGCAGACAAGAGGAACGGATATAAACAAAAGCAGGGTCAGGAGTATCAGCACCGCATACAGCGCATGCATCGTCAAAGTCTCCTTTTAGTCCAACACTACGTCATCCTCTGCGGAGATCTCGTCATCTCCGCTGTCGTTTTCAGTGCGGCTCTCCGTCCCGTTTTCAGGTGCGTTTTCCGCGTTTGCAGCGTCGCCGGAGATATTGTCTTCGGGCGTATTTTCAATGCTGTCGGAGTCCGCAGTCTCAGAGGGGCGGTTCTCGGATTCTTTGCTGTCCAAAAAGTCCTTGATCTCCTCGTTTTTGACCGCAGGGAGCTCGTCCAGACTTGATATACCGAAGCATCTGAGAAAGTCGTCAGAGGTTCCGTAGAGCATAGGGCGTCCCGGCGCGTCAAGCCTGCCTTTCGGTTCTATAAGCCCCCGTTCAAGGAGGTTGTTCACCGCATATGAGCTGTCGACGCCTCTGAGCGCATCTATGTATGATCGTGTGACCGGCTGGCGGTATGCGACTATCGCGAGCACCTCGATAGAAGAGGCGGATAGCGTCCCGTTTCTGCGCAGGCCAAGCGCCTCGCGTATATGATGAAGATACGCGTTTTTTGTGCAGAGTTGGCATGCGTCCGGATATGTCAGAAGTATAACACCGCGCGGGATCGTAGGATTGTTATATTTAAGTGAATACTCAAAAACCATGTCCTTTGCTTTTCCGGGTGTTATCTCGAAAACTCGGGAAAGAGTGGCGTAAGAGACGGGATGTCCGGCGGCGAAAAGTATCGCCTCAAGCGCTTCTTCAATGTTGATTTCCCCGTCGCTATCCTCTGTATCACGGCTGTCGGGAGCGGTGCTTTTTTTGTTGATTTCAGTGCTTTTTGAGAATGTGTCAGCAGATTTTGCACTGTACGAGGCTTTTGATGCAGATGTATCATTCGGTGCGTTTTCGGCATTTTCGGATGATTTGTCGGGAGCATCAGCACCGTTCGATCCGCCGCGTTTTTTGCGGGTTTTTTCGCTATTTTCAGCGGGATCGAGCGCCGATACGGCGCTTTCTGATGCATCGGCGGAGACGCGCTTTTTTCTGCCGCGCTTGCCGGGCAATACAGCGTCTGAGCCGTTTCCGTTTTGATCGTTTGCGGCGGATACCGCATGAGCGCCGTTTGACTTGTCAAGGGTCTCGGCTGTGCCGATGTCTTTCAGCATAATGTCACCTCGTTGCCAATTTATGGTTGAAAAGTTGCGCGTCAATGGAACAAGCAGATATGAAAATCATCTGTTCCGTATATGTCAGGTACTAAAAAGTACCGTTTTGTACATGTTTTGAATTTCTTGCTTTTAAAATTGAATTTATGACTCGAAAACCAAGGCAGGCTTTTGGCGAAAACCGAAGACTTGCTGTTTTCTCCGCTGGAGAGATCGCAAATTTTTTAGGTGGTCAAAGTTTGCCTTGGAAACCGAAATCGTTATTTACGTATATTTTCGAGATACTTGAATTTTCAGTATACGAGTCCGCCGCGGGTGGGCGGGATACTGCTTACTACTTCGGCTGAGCGAAGGTATCAGACAGTGCTCTCCGTATTTGCGTCTTCCGACTCAGACTCAGATGGCATAGCATCGAATTCGCTCTCGGTTATATCTCCGGGGACGTAATTCGGATTGAGCGCGAATTTCATATCCAGTCCGTTATCCTCGCACTCAAATCCACCGTCCGAGTCAAAGCGGATACCGACTATATTTATACGGTGTATTTTAATGAGCTCAAGTATGCCCATGAATCTTGCGAGCAGTTCGGGACGAGTATCTCCGTCCTTCAGCAGGAAAAAGAGCGACGCCTCTCCGTGCTCCTCCAGGAGCGCTATTATCTCCTCTATCTTTTCCTCGACTGATACCACATGAGGTTTTATAAGTGGATTTACAAGATTGATCGGATCCTTTTCAGCTACCTTGAAGCGTCTGAGCATAGCGAACAGCGCCTTTGTCATCTGCTCTGTGCTCATATTGAGCGGCAGGCCTTTCTCCGGCGGGACCTCGTCCTGATCCTTGGTCATTCTTCCGGAAAATTCCTCGTACATGGGGCGCAGCTCGACGGCGGCAAGTTTTGCCTGCTTGTAAAGGAGCACTGCGTCCGCTATCTCGCGCCTCGGATCGGGCGCGTCCTCGCTCTCGCGGGGAAGGAGCATTTTGCTTTTTATCAGCATCAGCGTGCTTGCCATGACGATAAATTCGCTTGCTATCTCGAGGTCCATTTTTCGCGCTTGCTCTATATATTCCATATACTGATCGAATATCATGGCTATCGGTATATCCATTATATCGACCTTGTTTTTTTCTATCAGGGTCAGGAGCAGGTCGAGCGGGCCCTCGAACTGATCTATACGGTATCTGATTTCTTCCGCCATTTTAAATGTCCTTATATATTATTTTCAGAAAATGCGCGTTTTAACTGTTGACACGGAAAATAGCCGCATGACCGTATAACGCCAGTTCTTAGGTCATCCTTTTTTCAGCTGTATCATTCCGGTCAACATCCGACTGCCGGCGCGCATGAAAAAGCGCTCTGATCCGATTTGTCTCCGGCATATAAGGTCACGCTTTAAGAAACGGGATCAGCTCCCAGAATGAGAACATAAGGTCGGAGAGCAATCCGTTTACATACGAGATCATGCCGCTGAGAGAGAAAAATCCTGCTAAAAACGACAGTAGCGGATTAGCGGCGATAAGCGGTATGCTCAGGAGAAAGTAGGCGACGCTGTCGCCGATGAATATCCAAACGAGCAGGATGATATAGAGTATCTGTTCCTTGCTCATCAGCTTAAAATAAGTTCTCTCCGGAAGAAGTGCATATACTACTCTGGAGCCGTCGAGCGGGGGCAGGGGAATAAGATTGAATATCGCAAGCCCGAGATTTACCATATGGAAAAGATAAATGAACAGCAGTATATAATAACAGAGGTCATATGCAAAGCCTCCGGATATCGCTCCGCTCACGATCATCGAGTTAAAGATATTCAACAGAATTAGGTATATAAGCGCGGATATGAATGCGGTCAACAAATTCGAGAGCGGGCCTGCCACCGCCGTGACGGCGAAATCGCGCTTCGGCTTTTTGAAATAGGCAGGGTTGATATTTACCGGTTTTGCCCATCCGAATCGGAAAAGTATCATGCACAGCGCGCCGAAAATGTCTATGTGCCTGAGCGGATTGAGTGACAGACGCCCCTGTTCCTTCGCCGTCGGATCTCCAAGCAGATATGCCGCGTATCCGTGGCTGAATTCATGTATCGTAAGTGCGGCGAGCACGACCGGTATGGTCAGGATATATTCGATCAAAATTTCCGGCATTTCAAAAAGATCCTTTTAATTTTTTCTTTGTTCCGGCTGATGCCGGGACGCACATTTCAATTTTATTCCGCTGCTTTCAGAATCAGCTTCCAAAGCTCTTGCTTGCCCTGTCCGGTCACTGAGGAAAATGGTATCACGCGTATATCCGTACCGGAGAAGAAAGTCTTTTCTATATTTGACACGGTTTCGATCAGCTTTGACGGTGAAAGCTTGTCCGCTTTAGTTGCGGTGACTATGAATGGGAGACCGCTTTTCGAGAGAAAATCTATCATCATCAGGTCGTCCTCGGTCGGTCCTATACGCACGTCTATCAGCTGTATGACGAGTTTTATAAGGTCGGACGAGGGGTTTTTGAGAAAATAGCTTTCGGTCAGAGTGCTGAAGCCTCGTTTTGTATCACGAGAGCGCCGAGCATAGCCGTATCCGGGAAGATCGGCAAAAATTATTTTGCCGTCTATATCGTAAAAGTTGAGAGTTACCGTTTTTCCTGGAGATGAGGAGACACGCGCGAGAGATTTTCTGCCCAGAAGGGCGTTTATCATCGAGCTTTTTCCCACGTTGGAGCGCCCGGACAGGACTATCTGCGGCAGTCTCTCACGGGGAAACTGCTTTACGTCGCCAGCGCTGATCTTTATTTCTGCATTATTGACGTTGATCTTCATGGATATTCACCGAGGCCTGTTCCCGGTCAGCGGGGGAGCAGGGCATTTTCTATTACTTCGGATACATCGGATACAGTAATGAAATTAAGATTTTTGCGGCACTCCGGATCTAGCTCATCGATATCGCGGGCGTTTTCGCGCGGGATTATCACGTTGAGCACACCTGCGCGGTATGCGGCCAGCGTCTTTTCCTTGAGTCCTCCTATCGCGAGGACCTTGCCGCGGAGAGTTACCTCACCGGTCATTGCGACGTCGTGGCGGACCTTGCGTTCAGAGAGCGCGCTTATTATCGCGGTCACCATCGTGACGCCTGCAGACGGGCCATCCTTCGGTACTGCGCCCTCCGGAAAATGTATATGCAGATCCTTGTTCTTGTAAAATCCCGGGTCTATGCCGTACTTCTGGGCAACTGAGCGGACATAGCTGTGCGCTATCTTTGCGGACTCCTTCATGACGTCGCCGAGCGAACCGGTGAGCTCTATTTTCCCGGTGCCCTCCATAGTTACGACCTCGACCTTCAGCAGGTCGCCGCCGTATTGAGTATATGCAAGTCCGTTTACGACTCCGACCGGATCTTCATTCTCGGGAGTCTCCGGCAAAAACTTTTCCTTGCCTAGGAAATCTCGCAGATTTTTCTCTGTTATTGTTACAGATTTTGCTTCTTCTGCCGCTATTTTTCTTGCTGTTTTTCTGATCAGCGAGGCTATGACTCTTTCCAAGTTCCTGACTCCCGCCTCTTTGGTATAGGAGTTTATCACTGCGAGCAGCGCCCCGTCCGTTATCTTGAAGCGGCGGCGGTTCATACCGTGTTTTTTGAGCTGATTGGGAACGAGATGATTTTTGGCGATAGCGAGTTTTTCCGAGTCGGAGTAGGCACTGAGCTCTATGACTTCCATTCTGTCGAGCAGGGGATACGGTATACCCTCATAGCTGTTTGCGGTAGCTATGAACATGCATTCCGAGAGGTCTATCGGTATCTCCATGAAATTGTCGTGGAAGCTCTTGTTCTGTTCAGGATCGAGCACCTCGAGGAGCGCTGCCGACGGATCTCCGCGCCCGTCGGATGACATCTTGTCTATCTCATCCAGAACTATGACCGGATTTATAACTCCTGCGGTCGTTATCGCATCTATTATCCTGCCGGGCATTGCGCCGATATAAGTCTTTCTGTGTCCGCGTATCTCCGCCTCGTCGCGCATGCCTCCGAGCGATACTCTCGCGTATTTTCTGCGGAGCGCTTTTGCGACGGAAGCCGCCACCGACGTTTTTCCGACGCCGGGAGGGCCGATCAGGCATATTATCTGGTTTTTTACTCCGGGAGATATCTGCTTTACAGCTACGAATTCCAGTATCCTGTCCTTGACCTTTTCGAGACCGTCATGGCACTCATTCAGCACCTTGGCCGCATATTCCACATTCGGGCTCTCGTTTGTGCGCTTGGTCCACGGAAAATCGAGGCAGGTATCGAGATACGTCCTTATGACCGAGCCCTCGGCGGAGCCGAACGGAGTTTTTGCAAGTCTGCCGAGCTCTTTTAATAATTTTTCTTCGACCTCCATCGGCAGTTTTGCCTCGGCTATCTTATCGGAGTACTCAGCTATCTCGTCATCAGAGTCATCCCCGAGCTCCTCCTGTATGGCACGGATCTGTTCTCTGAGAAAATATTCCTTCTGGTTCCTGTCTATTTTCGCGTGTACTTTGGAGTTTATTTCATATTCGCACTTGACTATCTCCAACTCTTCTTCAAGGGCGAACAGCAGCTTTTCCAGCCTTGAGACAGGGGATACCGCCTCAAGAACGGCTTGTTTGTTTTTGTACTCCATGAGCGCGGATGATGCTACGAAATCCGCAAAATGTCCTGCCTCCGTAATTTCCATTGCGGAGGAATACATCTCATCTGAAAAAGTAGGGGATATTTTGCGAAGCTCGTCCAGCCTCAGCATTATCTCGTTCATAAGAGCGCGGCTTTTCTCGCCGGTTATGCCGAGAACGCGCTCATGCTTCATGATAACGGAAGCTATGAGCACGCCGTCTTTTTCCGTAATGCTGACAACGCTGGCTCTGCCTATGCCCTCAAAGACCACCGAGAGATTTCCGGATGGATTTTTGACCACCTGTTTTACCACGCATACCGTACCGGTGCGGTAAAGGCGGCTTTCGGTCGGCATTTCGGACGACAGATCCTTCTGAGTAAGAAGAAGTACTTTAGCGTCCGAGCTTGTAGCCTCGCCGAGCGCTTTTAGCGTAAAGGCTCGAAGAACGTCAATGTTTATCTGTACAGAGGGAAACGCCACATTGCCGCGTACCGGTATTACCGGCAGAGTGAGCTCCTCAGTCATTTCATAATAGTTTGCCATAATGTTTTTTACCTGAACCTCTTGTGTTTGTGTTTTGCCTGCCGCCGCACGGAGATCTTTCACACCGGCTTTTTTTGCACCGGCTTTTTTCGCGCCGTTTTTTCTCAGTTGGCTATTTCTAAGCCGGCTGTTTTTCAGTGGGCTATTTCTCAGTTGTCTGTTTCTAATCCGGCGGAGCGAGCCGTATCAAGTCGTACTATCACTGTGACGGCGGTATGTTTTCTATTTATTATAACATATATGTTGCGCGATTTCCACATGTTTTTCAAATTATTTGCTCCGGCGACGGTGTGTGTAAAAAGCGTAGAAAAAGAAAAAAGGGCTGCTGGCAGCCCTAAAGCACAAGACGATAAAACGCAAAGAGCGGTACCATAAGATTGATACATCCGCGATGATGAAGGTGCTTGTGTCTTTGTATATATTATATCCGCCGGCGCCGGCTTTGTAAAGGCGGAATATTTCACAATATTTTTCCCGCTGTTTTAGGAGATTATCATAAAAATCGGAGAAATAAATAAATTTGCCGAAAACGCTTGACAAGAATGAAAAAAGGTGATATACTAATGCGCGTGAAGCAAACAGCTTCCGTGAATAAAACAAGCAGAATTCCGTTCTCACCATACCACAGGCGTGCGTATGGTAAATAATTTTTCCGCAGTTATATCTGCGGCGTTATTGTGTGCGTACGGATCTTCTGTATGCATTTTTTTTTGGAGGTACACGGCCATAAGCACAAAGGATTTGCCAATCAACGAGGAGATCAGGGTCCCGGAGGTCAGGCTCATAGGAGCCGACGGCGAACAGCTCGGAATAATGAAGCTCGATAAAGCGCAGGAATATGCGAACAGTCACGGAGTCGATCTTGTGCTCATAGCACCGACAGCGACGCCGCCGGTTTGCCGCGCAATGGATTACGGCAAGTTCCGCTTCGAGAGAGACAAAAAAGAGAAGGAAGCCAAAAAGAAACAGGTCATCGTCAAGATCAAGGAGGTACAGCTCTCCTGCCGTATAGACGTTCATGACTTTGAGACTCGTGTCAATCAGGCAAAGAAATTCCTCTCCGGCGGAGATAAGGTCAAAGCGGTCGTGCGCTTCAAGGGCAGGGAAATGGCTCATACCGAGCTTGGAGCAGAGGTGATCGGAAAATTCCAGGAGGCCTGCAGCGAATTCGGCTCTGCTGAAAAGAAGCCCCAGCTCGAGGGCAGGTATATGTCCATTACGATCGCCCCTTTGAAAAATCAGGCAAAATAATTTTATTTTGAATTCCAATGTTTGAATCGCCCATCGGCACGGCGCCGAAATAATTACGTCAGGAGTATAAAACAATGGGAAAAATCAAAACACATAAAGCATCGGCTAAAAGATTCACCGTCACGGGAAGCGGAAAGGTAAAGATGAATCACTCTCATCACCGCCACAATCTCGGCCTTAAGACGCCTAAGCGCAAGAGAAGCCTCAGAAAGAGCGCCGTACTCAGCTCTTCGATGGCTCCGGCTATCAGAACGCTCATACAGAAATAAGCCGGGCATTTTATATTTGAAAATTCAGGAGGATAAGATAGAATGGCAAGAGTAAAAGGCGCGGTAATGACCCGCAAGAGAAGAAAGAGCATACTTAAGGCGGCAAAAGGATACTGGGGAGCAAAGTCCAAGCATTTTAAGATGGCCAAGCAGGCCGTCATGAAAAGCGGCAACTATGCTTTCGCCGGCCGCAAACTCAAGAAGAGAGATTTCCGTTCGCTCTGGATCACCAGAATATCCGCTCAGGCTAAGGTATGCGGGATGAATTATTCAACCCTTATGCACGGCCTTAAGAAGGCTGGCATCGAGCTCAACCGCAAGATGCTCTCGGAAATAGCAATATCCGATAAAGACGCTTTTGCAGAGATCTGCAGCAAGGCAAAGGCCGCGCTCTGATCTGATTAATATCCGGTTACCGCACACATGTGCGGTAACCGGTTTTTTTCGGAGACTATCATATGTTATTTTTTAAAGATACCGTTACAAGCAGAAAAAATCCGTTAGTTTCGGAGTGCGTGGCATTGCATGACAAAAAGGGCAGAGACGAGTTCGGATGTTTCCTCGTCGAGGGAATAAAGCTGTTCACTGAGGCCGCGCGCGCCGGGATCGCTATGGATACGGTCTTTGTAAGGGAGGATAAGTTCGGAGAATACGCCGGGATCGTGTCCTCATTGCTCTCTGATAAAAAATATTCCGATACTCGTATCGTAACCGTATCTGCCGGCTGTTTTGAAAAAATGTCGACCGAAAAAGCGCCGCAGGGGATCCTTGCCAGGGCGAAATATCTTGACTTTTCGTCAGACGGTGTTATAATATATAATGAAGATACTTTTTTTGAAAACGCCGATCGGATGGTCATGCTGTATTCACTGAGAGACCCGGGAAATCTCGGGACGGTGATACGCAGTGCCGCCGCTTTCGGCTTCGACAGGATACTCATGTCCTCAGACTGCGCAGATATTTATAATCCCAAAACGGTGCGCGCCGCGATGGGCGCGCTGTTCCGTCTCAGATTCACTGTGGCGGACGACGTGGAAAGGCTTATAGGCGTCATAAGGAAAAACGGGAGGCGGGTTTTTGCCGCGGAACTGTCTGACCGGGCTGTTTCCGTAGGTAATTCCGGACTCAGGCGCAGTGACGTTATTATAATAGGCAACGAGGGACACGGGATCCCTGCCGCGATATCCTCGATGTGCTCGGGCAGTATCTTCATCCCGATCTCGGAGAATACCGAGTCGCTCAACGCCGCGGCAGCAGCCGCAGTCCTTATGTGGGAGCAGAGCAAAGCTGAAATATGAAAAATATTATATACTGGATATGGCTGTCGCTCGCATGTACGCCCGGGACGGATATGTTCCGAAAAATATATGAGAGATACGGCTCACCGGCAGCAGCATACGCTGCGGACCCCGATGATATCTCGGAAATGTTCCCGAACAGCAATGCTGTCGAGCGCTTTTCGGACAAGAGTCTTCGGCGCTCCGGAGCAATACTCGATTACTGCTCGGATGCCGGAGTTTCAATTATCACTTATGAAAGTCCGGAATACCCGGAAAAGCTTAAGGGAATAGACGACCCTCCTGCCGTCATATATTTCAAAGGACGGAAAGATGTTTTCACGGACGGGCTTTCGGTTTCCGTGGTCGGTACGCGGAGCGCCAGCGACTACGGCAGAAAAATGGCGTTTTCTATAGCGAAAGATATTGCTGCCGCCGGAGGCACCGTCGTCAGCGGTATGGCTCTAGGTATAGACGGAGTATCTCATGCAGCTGCTCTTGCAGCGGGCGCAATGACTGTCGCAGTGCTCGGCTCCGGGATCGACGTCGTATATCCTAAATCGCACGCTTATCTTATGAGAGAGATAATCAAAAACGGTGCGGTAATTACGGAATATCCTCCGGGAACGCCTCCGATGAGACATAATTTTCCGAAGAGGAACAGAATAATAAGTGCGCTGTCGGACGCGACCGTCGTAGTAGAGGGCAATGCAGACAGCGGCTCTATCATAACTGCAAATTATGCATTTAAGCAAGGGCGCGCGGTTTATGCCGTGCCCGGTAACGCAGACAGTGAGAACAGCGAGGCGTCGACTATCCTGATAAGAAAAGGCGCAAAGATACTTACCTGTGCTGATGATGTTCTCAGAGATTTTGAGTTCGTATATCCCGGCAAGGTAAATGTGTTCAGCCTGCTGTCCGAAAAACCGCTTAATATGGAGCGGGTACTTTATAAGTACAGAATATCATCCGATAAACATCACCCGGAACCGCCGTCCGATGACGAGCTCTCCTCAATAGAGATGGAAAAAGAGCTTGCCGACGCCGAAGCGGCGGTCAGACAGGCGGATCTGGATCGTATCGTCGCATCGCTTACCGGCGACGAGTATCGGATATATAACGATATCCCGGAAAATGGATGTACATACGACGAACTGGTCCGCGAGGACATTCCCATAAGCGCGGTACTGCGCTCGGTATCTGCACTGCAGATCAAGGGACTCGTCGAGATAATGCCGGGAGAACGGATAAAAAGAATCACTTGATACAGAAAGGGAGCGGCTATGCCGCTTTAGGTCATATGTCTAATCTTGTAATAGTGGAATCACCCGCTAAAGCGAATACCATTAAGGGATATCTCGGTTCAGGATATAAGGTCATAGCGTCAAAGGGTCACATAAGAGATCTCCCGAAAAGCTCGCTCGGAGTTGATATAGAGCACGGTTTCAAGCCTCACTATATAAATATCAGAGGCAAGGGCGATATAATCAAGGAGCTCAAAAAGGAGGCAAAGAACGCCTCCAAAATATTCCTCGCGACCGACCCGGACCGCGAGGGGGAGGCGATATCATGGCATCTTGCCTCACAACTCGGGATACCGCATGAAAAAAAGTGCAGGGTCACTTTCAATGAGATCACCAAGGGGGCCATCAAAGAGGCGATCAAGGCACCCAGAGAAATGAACGAGGATCTTGTGAATTCTCAGCAGGCAAGGAGGATCCTCGACCGTATAGTCGGATACAAGCTCAGTCCTTTTCTTTGGAAAAATGTTAAGAGCGGGCTTTCAGCGGGCAGAGTTCAATCGGTCGCGACAAGGATAATCACCGAGAGAGAAGAGGAGATCCGCGCTTTTGTTCCGCAGGAATACTGGAATATAGAGGCAACGCTCGTCACCTCCTCCGGAGACGTGCTCGAGACAAAATTTTACGGGGATAAGAACGGGAAGATAAAAATATCGTCCGAGGACGAGGCTAAAAAAATAGAGAACGCCGTTAAGCAGGGTTCATTCCGCGTTTCTATGCTGAAGCACACGGAAAAGCAGAAGAATCCCGCGCCTCCATTTACGACCTCCACTCTTCAGCAGGAGGCGTCCAAAAAACTCGGGTTCCAGTCTCAGCGGATCATGAAGGTCGCGCAGGAGCTTTATGAAGGAGTAAACCTCGGAGCGGAATACGGAGGGGTGCAGGGACTTATAACTTACATGCGTACCGACTCGCTCCGCATCTCGACAGTGGCTCAGGAGGCGGCGCTGGGACTGATACGCGAGGAATACGGCGATGAGTTCGCTCCCACATCTCCGCGCGTTTATAAGTCCAAGGCAAACGCTCAGGATGCTCACGAGGCCATCCGTCCGTCGGACGTCCGTATACATCCCAAAATGATACGCAAAACTCTTTCCTCAGACCAGTATAGGCTGTATAAGCTTATATGGGAGAGGTTCGTTGCGAGCCAGATGGCATCCGCGGTATACGATACAGTTTCGATAGTATTTGAAAACTCCGGATACACCTTCAGGACCGCAGGCTACACGGTCAAATTCCGCGGCTATACCGCGCTTTACGATGATCCGGACGATAACGATGCAGACGATGAGGCCGCAAGTCTTTCGCATATACCTTCGCTCAGAGAAGGGGAGATGCTCTCGGCAAAAAATATCGAGGGCTCAAGGCATTTCACCGAGCCGCCCGCACGATATAATGAGGCTACGCTTATAAAATTTCTTGAGGACAACGGGATCGGCCGACCCAGCACTTACACCCCGATAATCACGACGATAATAGCAAGAGGCTATGTCAAGCGAGAGGGAAAGTCCCTGGTCCCGACACCGCTCGGAGAGGTTACGACGCGTCTTATGAAAAAGTCGTTTCCGGAGATCGTCGACTATGAGTTCACGGCTTCAATGGAAAACAAGCTCGACTCCATAGAGCGCGGAGAGACTACAGCGGAGAGCGTTCTGTCTGAATTTTACAAGGATTTTTCAGCTGCGCTCGACAATGCGATGAATACGGTCGAGAAACAGAATATAGAGGTCCCAGCGGAAGAGAGCGACGTAATATGCGAAAAATGCGGCGCTAAAATGGTTTATAAAAACGGGAAATACGGCCGCTTTCTCGCCTGCCCGAATTATCCTGAGTGCAAGAACACGAAGGATATCGACAAGGACGGAAAGGTCACGGCGTCCGAGGAAAAGGAGCCCGAAAAGGCCGGGTTCAAGTGCCCTCAATGCGGCAGTGACATGCTTATACGCCACGGCAGATACGGCGATTTCTACGCTTGCTCGAATTATCCTGAATGCAAATACACAAAACAAAAAGTGACCGAGCTCGACGTGCCGTGCCCCAAGTGCGGAGCAAAGATCGTTGCCAGACACGGCCGCGGCAAGACACTCTTTTACAGCTGTGAGAGATATCCGGAATGTGATTTTTCTTCCTGGGATATGCCTCTTCCGGAAAAATGCCCGCTCTGCGGCGAGATGCTCTATTACAGAAAGAGCCGCAAGAGCGTCATATGCAAAAACAAAAAATGTTCTTATAAGCGCGAAGAAGAGCGCGAAGTGATAGAATGATGGCGCGCAGACCCAGAGTTATTGTCATAGGTGCAGGGCTAGCCGGATCGGAGGCCGCCTGGCAGGCGGCGAGAGCGGGGGCCGAGGTCGAGCTGTATGAGATGAGGCCGGGAAAATATACTCCTGCACATCACACAGGCTCTTTTGCGGAGCTCGTATGCTCAAATTCGCTCCGCTCAAATCAGCTGACCAACGCGGTCGGTCTTCTCAAAGAGGAGATGCGGCTCATGGGATCTCTTGTGATCGAGGCCGCATATGCGACGCAGGTCCCGGCAGGAAGTGCGCTCGCTGTGAACAGAGAAGATTTCAGCACTTATATAACGGAAAAGATCAAGAGCTCTCCTGATATAGAGGTGCATATCGGAGAGGTGACTGATATACCGGATGACGCCGTCACGGTCATCGCCACGGGCCCGCTCAGCTCGGACGCTATCGCGGAAAAGATCCGCGAGTTGACGGGAGGGGGAGAGCTTCATTTCTTTGACGCGGCGGCGCCGATAGTAGACGCATCTACTGTCGATATGGGAAGGGCCTATTTTGCCTCCAGATACGGGAAAGGAGATCCGTCCGATTATCTAAATTGCCCTATGACCAAAGAGGAGTACGACGCTTTTTATGACGCGCTCGTATCCGCCGAGGAGGCTGAACTCAAAGACTTTGACCGCGAATCTCAGCAGTCCCCGGAAGTATTTGAGGGCTGTATGCCTGTGGAAATAATGGCGCGCCGCGGCAGAGATACTCTGCGCTTCGGTCCGATGAAACCAGTCGGTCTCGAGGATCCCAGGACCGGGCGGGAATACTGGGCCGTAGTCCAGCTCAGACGTGAAAACAAAGAGGGGACTATGTACAATATCGTCGGATTTCAGACACACCTTACATTTCCGGAGCAGAGACGGGTCTTCCGTATGATACCTGGACTCGGAGAAGCGGAGTTCTTAAGGTATGGAGTAATGCACCGCAATACATATCTCAACTCCCCCTCATTGCTTACAAATACATATTCGCTCCGGTCCCGTCCGGATCTGTTCTTTGCGGGACAGATGACCGGTGTGGAGGGGTATGTTGAATCCGCGGCATCCGGATTTGTCGCCGGAGTAAATGCCGCTGCCGCGGCAAAAGGCGAGGACCTATGTGTCTTCCCGCCCGAGACTGTCATCGGAGCGCTCGCAGCGTATGTCAGTGAAGGAGGGAGCGGCAGTTTTCAGCCGATGAACGCCAATTTCGGAATAATAGCACCGCTGGGACAGAAGGTCAAAGGGGGAAAGTCAAAGAGGAACGAGGCGTACGCCGAGAGATCACTCAAGCTCGTCCGCGACCTCATACTTCCGCGTCTCAGCTGTGACTCAGAGGATATATTATGAGAATAATCGTAGATGTGATGAGCGGAGACAACGCTCCGCTCGAGCTCATCAAGGGAGCCGTTTTAGCTGCGGATGAAAATCCGGACTGCAACATCTCGATAGTGGGCGACAGGGAGACAATACTCAGATGTGCCGAGGACAACAGAATATCAGTTTCCGGAGTCGATATAATCCCGTCCTATTCCACGATAGTCATGGAGGATAAGGCGCTAGCCGTAGTGAGAGAGAAAAAGGACTCATCGATGGGGATAGGCCTTAAGATGCTCCAGGAGGGCGAGGGGGAGGCCTTCGTCAGCGCGGGAAATACCGGGGCACTGATCGCCGGCGCAACTCTGCTTGTTCGGCGGATCAAGGGAATTTCGCGTGCCGGTATAGCTACGATACTACCGTTTCCGACTCCTGTTTTGCTGATGGACTCCGGGGCAAATCTTGAAGTCACTCCCGAAAATCTCTATCAGTTCGCCTTCATGGGCTCAAAATACATGGAAAAGATATACTCGATAAATCGCCCCAGGGTCGGGCAGTTAAACAACGGAACAGAACATACGAAAGGACTCCCTCTTCAGACCGAGACATATCAGATACTTAAGGACTCGGAACTGAATTTTGTCGGTAATATAGAGGGCAAGGAGGTCCCGTTCGGCGCTTGCGACGTTCTCGTTTGCGACGGTTTTACCGGCAATGTACTGCTTAAAAATACCGAGGGCATGGGCAAATTCATGATGGCTTTGCTCAAGGATATACTCACCTCGAATCCTGTGACTATCCTTGCTGCACTCAGCATAAAAAAGAAGATTAAAACTCTCAAGCATCAGTTTGACGCGTCGGAGCATGGAGGAGCGCCGCTCCTCGGGATATCCAAGCCTGTTATTAAGGCTCACGGCAGCTCGGACGCCAAGGCTGTTAAAAATGCGGTCAGACAGGCGATCGCATTCGTAAAGAGCGGGATAAACGACGATATCGAACAGTTCTGCGCCGAGAATGACGCAAAAAAAGGATTTTTCAAAAAAATACTTAAGTGACAGCGGAGAATTTATCCGCGCGGTCGCGGAGAGGAGGGACAATGGCTATCGGAAAGGATGTCTCCGGACTTCAGGAGACTATCGGATATAAGTTCAGAGATATAAAATATCTCTCGGTCGCCATAACGCACTCTTCTTATTCTAACGAATTGAAAATCAAGGGGTTCCGTACAGATTCCAATCAGCGTCTCGAATTTCTCGGAGACGCAGTATTGCAGACTGTGATCTCGGAGCTTTTATATAAAAACTATCCGGACTGCGACGAGGGGCGGCTCACTGAATACAGGAGCCGTATCGTCTGCGAGAGATCTCTCGGAAAGGCCGCATCACGGATATCGCTGAGCGATTATCTCGCGCTCGGTAACGGAGAGGAGCCGGGAGGCAGGCAAAAGGTTTCTATAGCTGCGGACGCATTTGAGGCGCTGATCGGAGCGGTATATCTTGACTCCGGCGAGGAGGGACTTCAAGCAGTATCATCACTGGTGACGCGTCTGATGTCCGAGGAGATAGGAGATTGTTGCAAAATAGGCATCTCGGACTATGTTACGGAACTGACAAAGCTGGTGGAAAAGGACGGAGCGGAACAGCTCTCTTTCGTGACCGCAGAAGAGGGACCTGATAACGACAAAAAATTCACCGTGTCCGCAATGCTCAACAGCAATGTGATCGGCACCGGAGTCGGGCGGTCAAAGTCAGAGGCAAAAAGCGCCGCCGCAAAAGAGGCGCTGAGGCTTTTCGGCGTTGTCTGAGCTTGGAGGCTTTATGATCAACAGATATAAGCACGCTAATATACCGGTATTTATACCCCATCTCGGCTGTCCTAATCAATGCGTTTTCTGCAATCAGAGGACGATATCTGGAGTTGAGAGATTTCAGCCGGAAAAGCTCGACGGCATTATAGAGGACGCGCTTGCGACACTCGGGGACAGGGATGCGGAAATAGCTTTCTTCGGCGGCTCTTTCACCGGGATCGGATATGAATATATGTGTGATCTGCTGGAGAGAGCAAATAGATACATAAGGGATGGACGAGTCGTATCCATAAGAGTGTCTACTCGTCCGGATTACATTGATGACAAGATACTCGAGGCGCTTGTCCGCTATGGCGTAAGGACCGTGGAACTTGGGATACAGAGCGTATCCGACCGAGTACTCTCAGCGTCAAAGCGCTGTCATACTTTCAGAGACATAGAGCGTGCCTGCGCCAGCGTGAACGGCGCGGGGCTGTCGCTTGTGGGGCAGATGATGATAGGTCTTCCGTCTGCCTGTGCGGACGATGAGATGGATACGGCGCGCTTTATAGCGGACGCCGGAGCTTCCGCCGCAAGGATCTATCCGACAGTGGTCTTCCGCGATACGGAACTCATGTATATGGCGGAGAGCGGCGAGTATATCCCGCTTTCGCTCAGCGATGCGGTAGAAAGGAGCGCAAATGCGCTTGGGATACTGACATCCAGAGGGGTCGAGGTAATAAGGATCGGCCTTTGTTCATCGGAAAATCTTCGCTCCGATGATACTTATTTTGCAGGTCCGAACCATCCGGCCATAGGTGAACTTGTCGAGGGGGAGCTGTTTTTCAGACTGCTCAGGGACAAGCTCAGAGAGCTCTCTCCGTCGGAAAATTCGGTCGTGTCTGTTTCTGTGCCTCGCGGAGCAGTATCAAAAGCGGCGGGACACGGCGGGATCAACAGAAAGAGACTTTGCGATGAATTCCGCATAAGCAAAATGATTTTTACCGAGAGCGGTGCTCTCTCAGGATATTCCGCTGCGGTTGAAATAAGGCGGATCTGACAAAGGAAGGAACCTATGTATTTAAAATCACTTGAACTTCACGGTTTTAAGTCTTTTCCCAATCGGACAGTGCTCAATTTCGAGCGCGGCACGACTGTTATAGTCGGTCCGAACGGGAGCGGAAAATCAAATATATCCGATGCGATGAGATGGGTACTCGGAGAGCTTTCCAGCCGTAACATACGCGGAACTAAAATGGAGGACGTTATTTTCGGCGGGACTGATGACAGGAGACAGATGAGTTTTGCCGAGGTATCAGTTACCTTTGACAATACTGATCCGGAACACAGGCTCGACTGTGACTATGATGAGGTCACGGTCACAAGACGTTATTTCCGTACCGGAGAGAGCGAATACCTTATAAACAGACAGCCTAAAAGGCTCAGGGATATATACGAGCTTTTTATGAATACCGGCGTTGGGAGAGAGGGGTATTCCATAATTGGTCAGGGTAAGGTAGCCGAGATGATCTCCAAAAAGAGCGAGGAGAGACGGAACATCTTTGAGGAGGCTGCCGGAATATCGAAATACCGGCACAGAAAAGAGGAGAGCGAGAAAAAGCTTGCTGCTACCGAGGACAACCTCAACAGAGTCAAGGATATACTCGCAGAGCTCGAGAGCAGAGTTGTACCGCTTGAAAAAGAAGCGGAGAGAGCCAGAAAATTTCTGGATATCAGAGAGGAGAAAAAGCGGGCTGACGTCTCTCTATGGCTTTATGACACGAAAAAGATCATAGATGATATAAAAAAGGCGGAGGATTCGTACAGGCTCTCCTCAATGGAGCTCGAAGCCGCCGAAGAGGCTATCCGCGACCTCAACAGGCAAAGCGAAAATCTTTATAACAAGACGCTCGAAAACAGACAGCTCAGCGCTCAGCTCTATGAGAACATAAAAAACTCGACAGAGAGGCTCCATGCTCTTGACAACGCATATAATATTTCGAAAAATGAGTTTTCACACTCTCTCGAAACCATAGAGGAGTGCAGAAAGAGGATCGGGGAGATAGAGATCAGCAAGAGCAATCTGTCCGGAAACAGCGGCAGCTATGACGACAGGATCGCAGAGCTGGAAAAACATGTGTCCTCGATCACTGACGAGAGGGACGAAGTCATTGGAGAGCAGAAAAAGCTCTCCGACGACATCAATGAAATAGAGACTGATCTCCGCGAGCAGCTCGATGAATTGAGCGCAGAGGAAAACCGCGCAAAAAACATTGAAATAAGGCTCAACGTCCTTAAAAATTCGAGTGAGAGCGACAGTTCAAAAAGCGAGGATACGAAACAGGAGATAGAAAAATATACGGCGCTCCTCAAAGATCTGGAGGCAGAGGCTGAGAGATGCAACAGTAGCGCCCAGGGCTTCAAGGACAAGATCGCGGAAAAGGAAGAGGAGCTCAAGCGTTGCTCTGACGAACTTGCCGGAGAGAATGAAAAAAGGGAAAAGATCCACAGCCTGCTATCTTCGCTAAAGCCGGATTACGGCGCACTTATCCAGCGCGCGGACACTCTTAAGAGGATGAACGAGCATTTCGAGGGTTACGGTGAGAGCGTAAAGTTCGTTATGCGTCTATACGGCGAAGGCAGGATCAATAACTGCGGAAAGATATATGGTCCGCTTTCAACTCTTATAAACGTAGATAAAAAATACATAACTGCGATAGAGACCGCTCTCGGCACCAGCCTTCAGAATATTGTTGTCGACGATGAGAGAAGCGCAAAGGCGGCTATTTACGCTCTGAAAGAGGCTCGCGCGGGCAGAGCTACGTTCTACCCGGTAAGCGCGATACGTCCCGCGACAGAGACGGATGAGATACGCGCGATGGCACGCCGGGAGGGATATGTTGACAGAGCTGACAGGCTCGTCTCCTCGGACAAGGAGTTCCGCAATATAATCGAGATGCTGTTGCTCAGGACGGTCATTTTCGACAATATGGAAAATGCAGCAGCCGCAGCCAAGGCATCCGGATACAGAGTAAAGATCGTTACGCTGGACGGGCAGGTCATAAATGCCGGAGGAGCATTCACCGGAGGCTCAGCCAAAAGGGACAGCGGAATCCTTTCCAGAGGCAGCGAAATATCAGATATACTTGCGAAGGCGGAAGAGCTCAAGCGACGTATAGATGAAAACGAGAAAAACGAAAAGCGGATATCCGACAGGATAGCCGAGCTGCAGTCCACGGTCAGAGAGTGCGAGCAGCAGAGGGACCTTCTCTTCACGCTGTCACGCTCACACCTTTCCGCTCTCGATAATGCAAACGCCAAACTTGAGGCGAACAAGAGCGTTCTTGAACGGCTCCGTGAGGATTTCGAATCTCTCTCCGGATCAAGACAACGGGCAGAGGATGAGATAGCTTCCCTCAACGCCGTGTTTCTCGACAAGACGGAAAAGATCGAGGCGATCAAAAATTACAGGGCAAAGCGCAGTGTCGATCTCGGACGGGCAGAGGATGAGCGCGATGCGCTGATAGAAAAGGGAAATGAACTCTATATACGGATATCGGAGCTTAGAAAGGATATCGAGGCGGCGAGACAGATGAAGGATTCGATATCCGGAAGAATACTTGAACTCGACGAGGAAAAAGCCTCTCAGGAGGCAAGGATCGCCGAGCTCTCGGACAAGCGCTCACGGCTCGAGGATATGCAGAGGGAAAATCGAGAAGAGGCCTCTGCGCTTGAGGAGGAGCTCAGAGCCCTTAACAGGCGAAGGACCGATGCGGAGAGCGGCGCGGATGAATATGACCGCGCGCTGGCAGAGATAAGAAATCGACTCAAGGACAAAAACAGCAGCAAGGATGTATGTTATCAGTCTAATATAAGAAACGAAAACAGGCTTGCTCAGCTCCGCGAAAATCAGGACAAGCTCGGATCTAAGCTATGGGAGGACTACGAGATAACTTATGAGGACGCTGTCGCTCTCGGATATCCCCCTGTCACTGAAGAGAACCGCGCGGAAATCGCGGAGATACAGGTATCCTGCAGAAACAAAATGCGCGCGCTCGGCAACGTCAATGTAAATGCGATCGACGAATACGCTGAGGTCAAGGTAAGATATGACAGCCTCAGCAGTCAGGTCAACGATCTGAATGATTCTCATGCGGAGTTGCTGCAGATAATCAACAGGCTCGAGGAAGAGATGAGGACTAGTTTCCTTGATGCTTTCAACAAAATCAACGAGAATTTCGGCATAGTCTTTAAGGAACTGTTCGGAGGGGGTACGGGAGAGCTTTCTCTCACCGATCCCGACGATGTTCTTACAAGCGGTATTGAAATAAAGGCGGCGCCTCCTGGCAAAATAATCAAAAGCTTATCTTTGCTATCCGGCGGTGAGCAGTCTTTCGTCGCTATCGCGCTGTTTTTCTCGATACTGAAAGTCAATCCGACACCGTTTTGTATACTCGATGAGATAGAGGCGGCGCTTGACGAGGTGAATGTATACAGATTCGGAGAGTATATAAAGCGTTTTTGCCACGAGACGCAGTTCGTGCTCATAACTCACAGAAGAGGTACAATGGAGGTCGGAGACAGGCTCTACGGCGTCACAATGCCGCAGAGAGGTATATCTCAGGTCATCGCCGTTGATGTCGGCGAGATAGAAAGTAAACAAAAGGAGCTTTTGGATGGGGTTCTTTGATAAACTGAAAGCAGGTCTCGGAAAGACCAAAAACGCTATATTCGGCAAGATCGACAGTCTGCTTAAAAGCTTTACCAAGATCGATGAGGATCTGTTCGATGAGCTTGAGGAGCTTCTCATATCCGCAGATGTCGGCGTCGGCGCGACTACCGAGATATTGGATAATCTCAGAATTAAAGTTAAGGAAAACAAGATAAAGGACTGCGCTCAGATCAGAGAGCAGCTGAAAGAGGAGATACGCGCTCTCTTAGGCGATGGGCGGGGAATGGATCTTTCCACAAAACCGTCCGTCATACTGATCATCGGCGTGAATGGGGTAGGGAAGACTACTTCGGTCGGCAAAATAGCGCACGAACTTAAATCGCAGGGGAAAAAGGTCGTTGTAGCTGCGGCGGATACGTTCCGTGCAGCTGCCGCAGAGCAGCTATCCATCTGGTGTGACAGAGCAGGCGTTCCGATGATAAGTCAGGGCGCGGGCGCCGACCCCGCCGCGGTAGTATTCGATGCGGCTAGCGCGGTCAAAAGCCGCGGAGCGGATGTTCTCATCATTGACACTGCCGGACGGCTCCACAACAAGAAAAACCTTATGAACGAGCTTGCCAAAATAGACAGGGTCATCTCAAAAGAGCTCCCCGGCGCGGCACGGGAGACCCTGCTCGTCCTTGATGCTACGACAGGGCAGAATGCAGTCGTACAGGCAAAGGAATTCCGTGAGGCGGCAGATATAACGGGTATCGTACTCACCAAGCTCGACGGTACTGCAAAGGGCGGTATAGTCCTTTCTATCAACAAAGAGCTTGGTATCCCGGTAAAGTTTATCGGAGTGGGCGAGAAAATAGACGATATGAAGCCGTTTGTGCCAGCAGAATTCGCACAGGCGCTTTTTGAGGACTGATTATGCAGATAGTGCTTGCATCCAGAAATAAGAAAAAAATATCCGAGTTAAAGACACTTCTCTCCGAGAGGTTCCCGGGCTGTGAGGTTTTGTCTCCGGACGATATAGGTATCGACGGCGAAATAGAGGAGACGGGAGAAACCTTTGAAGAGAACGCGCTTATAAAAGCTCGCGCATGTGCCGGACACGGTTACATTTCTGTCGCGGATGACTCCGGGATAGAGGTCGACGCACTCGGAAACAGACCGGGAGTATACTCCGCCAGATATGCAGGAGAACACGGAAACGACGAGAAAAACAACGACAAGCTCCTCTCCGAGCTTGAAAGCGTTCCGGACGGAGAACGTGGCGCAAGATATACCTGCGTCGTTGCATGCGTTTTTCCGGACGGGAGATATTTTACGGTCAGAGGTGAGTGCCGCGGCCGGATACTCAGGGAAAGGCACGGGACAGGCGGATTCGGCTACGACCCGCTATTTTACGTTGAGGAATACGGCAGGACAATGGCAGAAATAACTCCGGAAGAAAAAAATCGCATAAGCCACCGCGGAAAGGCCATGAGAAAATTCGCGGAGGAATTTGAAAAATACATTTGAGGTGTTTTATGCTCACAAGCAAGGAACGTGCATATCTCAGGTCTTTGTCGCACGATATCGATACCATCTTTCAGATAGGAAAAGGCGGTATTGATGATGAGATATGCAAGCAGATATCGAATGCACTCGAGGCGAGAGAACTCATAAAGGCCAGAGTGCTTGAAAACAGCGGATATACTGCGGCAGAAGCGGCAAATGAGCTCGCGGCAGAGACCGGGGCGGACGTCGTCGGCTGCGTAGGCTCACGCTTTATACTTTATCGAGAGTCCAAGAACAAAAAGAGGATAGAACTTCCGTGAGCGCGCCGGAACGCATCGGCATATACGGCGGCACGTTTTCTCCTCCCCACTGCGGTCATGTAAGAGCTGCGGAAGCATTTGCGGCGAGCGGATGCATTGACCGGCTCATGATCATACCGTCATTTCTGCCTCCGCACAAGGACTATCGCCCCGAGGTCAGCACGGAGGACAGACTACATATGTGCGAGATAGCTTTTTCCGGCATACCGGGTGCAGAGATATCAGACATTGAAATAAGGCGCGGAGGGAGGAGCTACACGGTGGATACTCTCCGGGCTCTGAGCGCTCCTGATCGCGAGTTGGTCATGCTCTGTGGCACTGATATGCTTATGACACTCGACAGCTGGTACCGGGCGGATGAGATATTCCGCCTTTGCACAGTGGCTTATGTGAGAAGAGAAAATTCTGCGGAGGTGCTTCCCTTGCTCCGGGCAAGAGCCGACTTGTACAGAGAAAAGTACGGTGCAAGGATCATAGAGATAGAGTCAGACGCGCTGGAGATATCGTCTACGGAGATAAGGCGCGAGCTTTCACATAATGTAGCGCCTTCGCTGATCCCGAGAGAAGTTTACGAATATATTCAGAAAAGAGGTCTTTACCGTTGATAAACGAAAGAGCGCTTGACGCGCTGAGGGAGAAGGTCTCCGAAAGTGAGGGAAAAAAGAGGTTTTCTCATACGCTCGGAGTTGAAAGGGCGGCGCGAGCTCTCGGCGCACTGCTCCTGCCAGAGAAGATCTGCGAGCTTGCCGCCGCGGCGCTTCTGCATGATATAACAAAGGAATTTTCTTTTGAAAAACAGTTGAAATCCTGCGAGGAATTCGGTATAATATTAGGAAGATACGATCACATGTCCCCGTCTGTACTTCATGCAATGACCGGAGAGGGCTACATAAAAAAGCATTTTCCGGAATTTGCTGATGAAGAGGTGCTTTCGGCAGTCAGAAAGCATACGACCGGCGATGAGAACATGAGCGTATTTGACAAAATAATTTTTATCGCAGATTACATTGAGGACGGCAGGACGTATCCCGAGTGCATAAACGTTCGGGAAATGCTTTTGACAGGACTTGAAAACGAGACTGCTGAGGCTCGGCTCTCAAGGCTTGACGCCGCCGTAATAGCAGCGCTTGACAATACCGTGCGCGAGCTGCTTGAAAAAGGAAAAATAATCAGCGAAAAAACTTTTATGGCAAGAAATTCTATAATTGCATCGAAAAACAGGTCCTGAAGCGGCATATCGTATCCCGGACGAGGCAAACTAACAAAAAAGGAGGTTTGCTATGCGAACGGATATGAAAATGTTTATTACGCTCATCGCGTTCCTGGTGATTTTCGGACTTTCTTCCTGCGGGATAAAAAGCGCAAGTCAGAAGTCGGAAAAGGGGATCGCGGCTGATCTTGACCCGAGGATAACTTTCCTCTGCGCGGGATATGACGAGGCGTCCGAAAACACGGATGTGCTTTTTCTCGCGTCATACAACACTTCCGCAAAAGCGGTATCTATAATGCAGATACCTCGTGATACCTACTATGATTTCGGCGGAACGCAGAACAAAATAAATCAGTTTTACGCTACCGGAAAAGCCGGCGGGATGTCGCCGAAATCGGCGATGGAGGCACTTAAAGCTCTTGTCTCTGAGGCGCTCAGCGTTAAAATAGACGGATATGTCGGGATAACTCTCGACGTATTTTCCGAAATAGTGGACAAGATCGGCGGAGTAGAGATAGACGCTGAGAGAGACATCTCTTTTACCGATGAGAACGGGGAAAACGAGATCGTGCTCAAAAAAGGAAAAAATTTGCTTGACGGACGCGCCGCCGAGCAGTTTGTAAGATACCGGAGCGGATACGCGACCGGAGACCTCGGCAGGACGGACGCACAGAAGATGTTTTTATCCGCTTTTGCGAGGACAGTATTTTCCAGGATGGATCCTGCGGGAGTTATAAATATACTGCGCGCCGTTGACGGCAGAGTGGTAACAGATATCGGGCTTGCCGAAGCCGCGGGCTATTATTTGAAATACGGACAGGCGCTCAAAAGCGCGTCTTATTCTTATATGAATCTTCCGGGACAGGCCTGCAGAAGGGAAAACGGGCTTTGGTATTACGTCGCAAATCGTCGCGGCTCGAATGAGGTATGCTCCACGTATTTCGGCGCAGATGCGAACAGTTTCGACAAGGCGGAGAAGATGTATATCCCAGGCGAGGCGGCTTTTGAAAATATATATTACGATGAAAATCTCAGTTACCGCGTATACAGCGGGGACGATGTGGGAAAAATAAATATTTCATAGACCGCGGCTCATTTATGTCCGCGGCCTTATCCAAGTATAAAATCACAGTTCAAGTTTGAGGTGAAAGGCATGGACAACAAAGCTCTGAAAAATCCCGGCGGAGATTTTCTCCCGTTTGCGGAGACCGCGGTCAGAACGCTGTATTCCAAAAAAGCGAGCAATATCAGAATGTATCGGCTCGGTGAAGATTCGGTCATTGCAGACTGCTATATCATTTGCACGGGAAGGTCCGGGACACACGTCAGGTCACTTGCCGACGCGCTTGAGGAGGAGTTTGAAAAGATAGGACGGCATCCGCTCAGGACCGAAGGGAAGAGCGGATCCTCATGGCTGTTGTGTGATTACGGCGACTTCATTGTCCATATATTTGACAGGGAGTCGCGGGAATTCTACGATCTGGATCGCTTAATGCCTACGGACGGGGCGATAGATATAAAGTACATTACTGATAAAGTCAAAGAAGAAATTTCAGCTGAAAAGGTAGAAAAATGAGATACGATTATAAGTCGATAGAGTCAAAATGGCAGAAAAAATGGGATGAGGCGCATATATTCGAGGCTAAGCAGGATTTTACTCTCCCTAAATATTATTCCCTCGTCGAGTTCCCTTATCCGTCAGGACAGGGACTTCATGTCGGACATCCGCGTCCTTACACCGCGCTGGATATAGTTTCCAGAAAAAAGAGGATGCTGGGCTATAACGTCCTGTTCCCTATGGGATGGGATGCGTTCGGTCTTCCTACTGAGAACTACGCCATAAAGAACAAGATACATCCCCGTACCGTAACGGAGAAAAACGTTGCGCGCTTCAAGGGACAGCTCAAGGCTCTGGGACTTTCTTTCGACTGGTCGAGGGAGATCAATACTACGGATCCCAATTACTACAAATGGACACAGTGGATATTCCTCCAGCTCTTCAAAAAAGGCCTTGCTTACAAAAAGAAAATGTCAGTCAACTTCTGCACCTCGTGCAAGGTAGTACTTGCAAACGAGGAGGTCGTCAACGGAGTGTGCGAGAGATGCGGCGCGCCTGTCATCCATAAAGTAAAGGAGCAGTGGATGCTCCGTATAACGGCATATGCGGACAGGCTGATAGACGACCTGAAGGATCTTGACTTCATAGAGCGTGTAAAAACACAGCAGATAAACTGGATAGGACGCTCTTACGGCGCTGAGATAGATTTTGACACCACCGCAAAGGATAAGATCAAAGTATATACGACCAGATGCGATACTCTTTTCGGGGCTACATATATGGTAATTGCTCCAGAGCATGAGTATATCGAAAAATGGAAGGATAAGCTCACCAATTACGACGAAGTAGTCAGATATCGCGAGACTGCCGCTCTGAAGAGCGATTTTGAGCGGACGGAGCTTGCCAAGGATAAGACCGGAGTTCGCCTTGACGGCGTAAATGCCATAAATCCGGTCACCGGCAAGGAGATACCGATATTCGTATCGGATTATGTGCTCGCAGGTTATGGTACAGGAGCAATAATGGCGGTCCCCGCTCACGATGACAGAGACTGGGATTTTGCAAAGAAATTCGGTCTTCCGATAGTTGAGGTGGTTGCGGGCGGAGACGTTCAGAACGCCGCTTTCACCGATGTGGAGACAGGCAAGCTGGTAAATTCGGGTTTTCTTAACGGACTCGAGGTCGAGGACGCTAAGAAAAAAATGATAGAGTATCTCGAAGAGAGGGGAATAGGTAAGGCAAAGGTAAACTTCAAGCTGCGTGACTGGGTATTTTCGCGTCAGAGATACTGGGGCGAGCCGATACCGCTCGTGCACTGCGAGAAGTGCGGCTGGGTGCCGATCCCGGAAGAAGAGCTTCCGCTCAGACTTCCGGATGTCGAAAGCTACGAGCCGACCGATACCGGGGACTCGCCGCTTTCCGCAATGACCGACTGGGTGCACTGCAAGTGTCCTGTCTGTGGCGGAGATGCTGAAAGAGAGACGGATACTATGCCGCAGTGGGCGGGCTCATCCTGGTATTTCTTGCGTTATTGCGATCCCCATAACGACAAGGAGCTTGCATCCAAGGAGGCTCTTGAATACTGGATGCCGGTAGACTGGTATAACGGAGGAATGGAGCACACGACACTTCATCTGCTCTATTCAAGGTTCTGGGCAAAATTCCTCTATGATATAGATGTGTGCCCGGTGAGCGAGCCGTATAAGAAGAGAACATCGCACGGCATGATACTCGGAGAGAACGGCGAAAAGATGTCAAAGTCGCGCGGCAATGTTGTCAATCCCGACGATATAGTACGCGATTACGGTGCGGACACCATGAGGCTCTATGAGATGTTCATAGGCGATTTTGAAAAGGCCGCTCCCTGGAATCCTCAGTCGATAAAAGGATGCAAGAGATTTCTCGAGCGCTTCTATGCCTTGACTGAGATCGTGTCCGGAACAGGCGTCACCCCGGCTTTGGAATCAGGACTGCATAAGCTTATCAAGAAGGTAAGTGCTGATATCGACGAGATGAAGTTCAATACTGCGATCGCCGCTATGATGTCTTTCCTGAATGATGTTTACGCGGCAGGGAGTATCACAAAGGATGAGTTGTCGGTATTTGCAAAGCTCCTTTCTCCGTTCGCACCTCACATTGCAGAGGAGGTCTGGGAAACAATAGGCAACAAGGGCTTTGTTTCTATTTCAGAGTGGCCCTCGTATGATGAGAGCAAGACAATTGACGATACCGTAGAGATAGCCGTGCAGATAAACGGTAAGGTACGTTCGACTGTCACGGTCTCCAAAAACGCCGGAAAAGACGATATGCTTGCCGTCGCAAAGGCGGATCCGAAGATCGCCGAGGCTATTAAAGACAAGACGATCGTCAAGGAGATAACTGTTCCCGGTAAGATCATCAATATAGTTGTTAAATGATTTTAATATAATATCTTCGATCAAGTAAGATACAAAAAGTTCAGCGGGTATCCTGTCCGAAAAAATTTCGGACGGAATACCCGCGTGTTTTTTTATTGTGTTCCGTACAATAATAAAATAACACCCGCGGTACCGCGGGTGTTATTTGCCCTAAGTGGCGCGCCCTGAAGGATTCGAACCTTCGACCTACCGGTTCGTAGCCGGGCACTCTATCCACTGAGCTAAGGGCGCATATTGGAGCGAGTGATGGGAATCGAACCCACGCAACCAGCTTGGAAGGCTGGAATTCTACCATTGAACTACACTCGCATAGCTGTTCTGCAACAGCTTTATTATAATATCATATAAAATAATGTTTGTCAAGAGAAAAAGGAAAATTTTTAATTTATTCGGGAACTCGATCTTTGGACCGCACTCCGCAATACTCGGATGGAGATCCTCGGACGTATTCGTTTGGCGTATTGATTTTCGAGTCAAAATTTGTTATAATCGTATCAAAGAATCACGGAGAGGCTATTATGAGATTCACTTTTGTGCCGGACTTTTATTTTGAGACTTTCGACAAGGCGGACGCCCGATTCCTTAATGAAAACGGAATCAAGTATCTTGTGCTGGATATCGACAATACTCTTGAACCGTATGAAAATGAACTGCCCGGCGATGGCGTTCTTGCATGGTTCGCGGAGCTTGCGGCAAATGGGATAAAAGCCGCGTTCGTTTCAAACAACGGCAGGGAACGTGTCGAGAGGTTCAATTCCGGGCTGGGGCTTCCTATGTATTATAAGGCGAGAAAGCCGCTTTCAAAAACCGTCAGGCGCGCTATGAGAGATATGGGAGCGACCGCTGAGGAGACCGCTCTAATGGGTGACCAGGTATTTACCGATGTATGGGCCGCCAGAAATTCCGGTATCAGGGCGATACTCGTTCCTCCGATAAAGGACAAGCGCGACCCGTTCACAAGGTTCAAGCGGCTTTTGGAGAGGCCTGTGCTCAAAAAATATATGAAGAACAAAGACCGCGGAGGGCAGGGGTGATGGGAGCATTCTTCGGTCCCGGCGGAAACGGCAGAGCTTTTTATGCGGACGCAAAGCGCTCTACATCAGAGGCGCCGCAATGGTTGCGCTCTTACGGCCTTGACGCCTACGAATATGAGGCCGGCAACGGGCTCAGAGCCTCGGAGACTTTTTTGAAGGATCTTGGCAGGCGAGCCTCTGAAGAGGGGATAAAGCTTTCTCTTCACGCTCCTTATTTCATTTCTCTGTCAAGCGCTGAAAAGGAAAAGCGGGACAAAAGTGTGGAATATATACACGACAGTGTTAACGCCGCTGCTCTCATGGGCGCTGATACCGTGGTCGTTCACCCAGGCGGATGCGGAAGTTTTACGAGAGGCGAAGCTATGGAGCTTGCAAAGGACACTCTCTTCAGATATATGGAAAAATACGGGACTTGCGGGATACGCATAGGATTGGAGACCATGGGGGTAAAAAAACAGCTGGGGACCTTAGACGAGGTCTTGGAGCTCGCGTCTCTGGGCGGCGACCTTTCCGTAACAGTCGATTTCGGACATATCAATGCCAGAGAGTGCGGAGGTGCTTTCAGCACTCCCGGAGATTATGAAAGGGTGTTTTGCACTGTGGCGGAAAAGCTGGGAGACGACGCTGCAAAAAAATTGCACTGCCATTTTTCCAAGATAGAATGGTCTTTGGCAGGGGAAAGGCGGCATCTGACGTTTTCTGACGACGGATTCGGTCCGAGCTTTGAACCATTTTGCGAGGCGATATATAGATTGCGCGTATCACCTACCGTAATATGCGAGTCCGCCGGCACGCAGGCCGAGGATGCGCTTACAATGAAGAGATATTATCTTGATTTTTTCAAGGGAGGCGAGATTTATGACATCGAGACTTGATAAATTCAGAGCAGAGCTGAGGCTTTGCGGCGCTGAGGCGGCGATCATTACCGATGAGATAAACGAGCGGTATTTTACATCGTTTGCTTTTTCGGACGGGCTTCTGCTCATAACTCAGTCGGAGGCGTACCTTATAACCGACTTCAGATATAAGGAGGAGGCGGAGAAACACGCTGACAGCAATTTTTCGGTAGTGGTCCCGGCGTCGAGAATGGGATTTATAAAAGAAGTGCTGTCAGATTCAGGCGTATCTTTACTCGGATTTGAGGGAAAGAGCATGAGCTATTCGGAGTATTCAATGTACCGTTCTGCTCTGGAAACGGAGATGGTCGATATATCCGGAATAATAGCCTCGCTACGCTGTGTAAAAGACGAGAAAGAGCTGGAAAACATCGCCGCAGCTCAGAAGATAACAGATGCCGCTTTTTCTCATATGCTCAAAACTCTGACTCCTGATATGACCGAGGCTGACGTCGCTCTAGAGCTTGAATTTTTCATGCGCAAAAACGGAGCAGAACGGCTTGCTTTCGACACGATAGCTGTCTCTGGCGATGCGAGCGCTCTTCCGCACGGAAGGTGCCGTGACGTCAAGCTGAAAAAGGGTTTTCTGACAATGGATTTCGGCGCGGCAGTTCGAGGATACTGCTCGGATATGACTCGGACGGTGGCGATCGGAAAGGCAAGCGCCGAGATGAAAAAGGTATATTCTACCGTGCTCTCAGCTCAGTCCGCTGCGCTTGAATTCCTTAAGGAGGGAGTGCTCTGTCGTGATGCTGATGCTGTCGCTCGCGGAATAATAAACGACGCAGGTTATGCAGGAACATTCGGACACAGTCTCGGTCACGGAGTCGGGATGTATATACACGAGGAGCCGCGTTTATCCGCCGCGGCCGGAGAGCGCAGGCTCAAACGCGGAGAGGTGGTGACCGTTGAGCCCGGCATATATCTGGAGGGTAGGTTCGGATGCCGTATAGAGGATATGGTAGCTATAACCGAGGATGGGATCCTGAATTTTACAGCGTCCGGAAAGGACCTTATCGAGATTTTTTGATATAGTGTTCTGTTTGATAATTACAGTACAAGAAAAAATTTCAATATATACTTGAAAAAACGCAAAAAATATATTATAATAACATGGTATGGAAATTTGTGCTTTAGGCACAGTCATAGGATCCGTGAAAGCGGCTTGACGGGACGTCCTTAAAAATATTCGCCGCGGAGGAAAGAGTTATGGTAACAGCAGGAGATTTTAAAAACGGCGTGACCTTTGAGATGGACGGAAAAGTCCTTCAGGTGATCGAGTTCCAGCACGTAAAGCCCGGTAAGGGAGCGGCTTTTGTCCGTACCAAGATGAAAGACGTTATAACCGGTGCTATCGTAGAAAGATCCTTTAACCCTACGGAAAAATTCGAAAACGCTATAATCGAGCGCAAGGATATGGAGTATCTCTACAACGACGGAGACCTGTATTATTTTATGGATCAGGAGACATACGAGCAGCTCCCGCTCAACTCCAACAAGCTCGGTGATAACTTCAAGTTCGTTAAAGAGAACACTGTCTGCAGGATAGTTTCCTATAAGGGCAACGTTTTTGCAGTAGAGCCTCCCACGTTTGTTGAGCTCAAAGTCGTTGAGACAGAGCCCGGTATACGCGGCGATACGGCTACCAACGTTACTAAGCCCGCTACGCTCGAGACCGGCGCCGTTATCAGGGTACCGATCTTTATAGACGAGGGCGACACGCTCAGAATAGATACCAGAACAGGCGAGTACCTCGAGAGAGCCTGAGCCTGTGTGCGGCGTATGTTTTCGCGCATTAGCGGCGCCGGCAATATTTTACGAAACTGCCTTTTGAGTACTTCAGAAGGCTTTTTCGGTAAAAGGGCACTTTTCAGGGCGGTATGGCGTATATTTCCTGCCGTACGGCAAAATATATAGGCGTATGAAAAAATAAGGAGGGGCAACGATATGACGATAAATGAAAATGCGGCTTACCTTAAGGGACTTTTTGAGGGCTACGGAATAGATAAGGACAAGCCCGAGGGAAAGATCATGGCGGAAATGATCAAGCTCATCGGAGATATGGCGGATATCGTAAACGCGCTTGAGTCAGAGAACAAGGAGCTTCGCGAGTACATCGAGGAAATAGACGACGATCTCGGATGCGTCGAGAAAGATTTTTATTTCGACGGAGACGACGAGGATGACGACGATGATTATGATGACGAGGACGAGGATGATGAGAACGCGGAGTTCTATCAGGTGACCTGCCCGCATTGCGGAGAAGAGGTTTGCTTTGATGACTCTCTCGATCCGGAAAGCCTTGTATGTCCGGCATGCGGAGAGCAGATAGACGTGAGCTGCGGCGGCGGATGCGAAGGCTGCAAGGGCTGCGACTGATGTTTTGCGGGCGCAGGATGGATCGATCAGTTCGTCCGATCTGCGCCTGTACAAATATTTTTTCGGAAAGTATTGACATAATAACTATTTAAATGATATAATAAATAGACGCATGCCGATGGGCTTTAAAGGCTATGCCGCCCAGGGCAGCGATTTCTTCATGAAAGTGAGGTGCTTTTGCATGTTCGCAGTTTTCGTAACAGGCGGAAAGCAGTATAAGGTCACGGAAGGAGACGTTATCTTCGTCGAGAAGCTCGGCGTTGATGAGGGCGAGAACGTTACGTTCGATAAGGTCCTTGCAGTGTCCGGAGATACTCTTTCTCTCGGTACTCCTTACGTTGACGGTGCGACCGTAGTGGCAAGTGTCGTTAAGAACGGCAAGTCCAAGAAGATCGACGTTATCAAGTACAAGTCCAAGAAGAACGAAAAGAAAAAGATCGGCCACAGACAGAATTACAGCAAGATCCAGATACAGAAAATCGAGGCATGACGAGGGGTCATGACAACAGTTACATTTTATAAGTCCGGAGATTTCTATTACGGTTTTCACGAGAGCGGACACACCGGGTACGGTGAGTCGGGAGACGATGTGCTCTGCGCGGCGCTCTCCAGTATGACTATGCTGATAATCAACGCTATCGAAGTCTCATACGGCTGTGACGTCAATTACGAGATCGACGAAAAGACTACGGATATAACGGTCACCGCCAAGGCGGCTTTGCCGAAGTACGAGAAGGATGAAAAGAAACAGTACGCGGTCTCGGGACTTATACAGGCATATTTCTTTCAGCTCATGGATCTTATCGAGGACTATTTTGACTATCTCGATGTAAAGACAGAGGAAAGGGAAATATGACCGGCCGGTTTCCCGGTCTTCAAAAAAAATACGGAGGTGCCATTCATGTTAAAGCTCAGTTTGCAGTTTTTTGCTCATAAAAAAGGCGTCGGTTCAACCAAGAACGGTCGTGATTCCGAGTCCAAGCGTCTCGGCGTCAAGAAGGCTGACGGTCAGGCTGTCGTCGCCGGAAACATAATCGTCAGACAGCGCGGTACCAAGATCCATCCCGGCAATAACGTCGGTATCGGAAGCGACGATACTCTTTTTGCGCTTATTGACGGAAAGGTCAAGTTTGAGCATATTTCCGCAACCAAGAAGCGTGTGAGCGTTTACGCGGAATAAAATCGATCAGGAGGAGTGGTTTTTTACTGCTCCTCTTGTCGTATAATAGGCGCGGCAATGGATGCCGCGGATCCCGGCCAATGTCCGGATAAAGCGCGTACCTTTTTCCTTAAATAAAAACATCAATAATATAGAAGGAGTTTTGGCTATGTCAGTTTTGGTTACCGGAGGTACCGGTTATATAGGCTCGCATACTACCGTTGAGCTCATCAAGGCGGGGTACGACGTAGTTATAGTCGACAACCTCTGCAACAGTAAGATGTGCGTCCTCGACAGGATCGAGAAGATTGTCGGCAAGCGGCCGAAGTTCTACAAGATAGATCTGCTCGATACAGAGGCGCTTTCCAAGGTGATGGATGAGAACCCGGAGATTGATTCCGTCATACATTTTGCCGGACTCAAAGCGGTCGGGGAATCCGTAGAGCTCCCGCTCCTGTATTATCATAACAATTTGACAAGCACGTTCAGCCTTCTCAAATGCATGAACGATCACGGGGTCAAGAGGATAGTGTTCAGCTCTTCAGCTACCGTTTACGGTCTTCCTAAGAGCGTTCCGATAAGAGAGGATTTTCCGCTTTCTACAACCAACCCTTACGGTGAAACAAAGCTCATGATAGAGAGAATACTGAAGGATTGTTCGGTCGCGGATAAGGATCTGTCCGTGTGCATCCTTCGTTATTTCAACCCGATAGGGGCACATGAGAGCGGACTTATAGGCGAGGATCCCAAGGGAATACCCAACAACCTGCTCCCATATGTTGCAAGAGTTGCGGCAGGTAAGCTCCCGTTCCTCAACGTATTCGGAAATGATTATGACACTCCGGACGGGACGGGCGTACGGGATTATATACACGTCGTCGATCTCGCTCTCGCTCACATAAAGGCGATAGAGTATACTGGCAGGATGAAGGGGACCGATTACATAAACGTCGGAACAGGGAACGGATATTCCGTGCTCGAGATAGTGAAGGCGTTTGAAAAGGCTTACGGCGCACCCGTACCTTACAAGATCGCACCCAGAAGAGCCGGTGATATCGCCGAGTGCTACGCTGATCCCGAAAAGGCGAAAAGGGTCCTCGGATGGTCTGCTCAGAGGGATCTGGCAAAGATGTGCGAGGATTCCGCAAGGTGGCAGAAGCAAAATCCCGACGGATATCCCGATGACTGATATAGTATAAGGAAGCATATCAAATATATCAAGTATATTAAGTATATCAGTTATATAATATAACAGGCATATAATATAAACGGAAAAAGCAGAGCCGATATTCGGCTCTGCTTTCTTTATCAGGAATGATCGTTGTACAGCTGGTCATCAAACTGCTTATTTTAGCAACTTATCAGAACTGTTTATCAGGTTGCTAAGGAAAATTATAGATTGATTTATAAATGTCTGTTTATTGGATTCATTTATAAAAGCCGCTTATTCAATAAGTCGTTTTTCCGGATGGGGCCATAATGGATATATAGATGATCTGCCCGAAACGGTTTATTGAAGTTATTTATCAAAGTCATTTGTGAGATCATTTATAAAGCTTTTTGTATTCCTGCGTCGGCTCTTTTTCCTTGCTGACCTTTTTAGCCAGCTTATTTATACCGAATACGATGGCTGTACAAATGAAATATATGACAGTGAACAGAACTGCGGCGGTAAATATATAAGCGGCGCTCGATTTCAGCTTCCCTGACGCACCGAAAACAGCGAAAAAGATCGCGAGCGTTATCAGATAGTGGGAAAGCAATTTTACCGGATATTTCAAGTTCGGTATCAGGAATATCAGCTCTGAGACAGCAAGAGCTACTCCGAACAGGAGTATAAGCGAGTACTGCGGCAGAGACATTGCTATATTTGTATTTACGGCGTCCTCTGCCGTAGAATAAACAAAGGCGAAAAACAAAAAGCTAATAAGGACGGTGTAGGTACATCCTCTTGTCAGACAGCGCAAAAACAGCTTCATCTCGGGGAGCCTCCGTATAATTATCAGCGCACATTTTACCGCGCGCCTTTCTATATAAGGATATCATATTTAAGCGGGCCTTTCAAGAGAAAACAGAGCGCGGGGCAAAATTTTACAAGTAATTAAAATTTATCTAGGCATATCTGGATAGACGAGATGCGTTTGAGATATATATTCGTCGCCTGCCTTTACCGCTTTGCTTCGGTATCCGGACAGGAAGTTCATAAGCGGATACATATCTATCCAGATCTGATTCACACCGTCTTTCTGCGATATATCGAAGATAAGCTCCATGCCTATATGGAGGTGGGGCACTTTAATATTATTGGTGTCCTCCTTAGCGCTGTATCCGGTCATGCCCAGATAACCTATTACCTCTCCGGCGGAAACGATCTTACCCTCATACATATCGTTATAAGGATGTCCTCGTCTGAGGTGGGCGTAATAGTAATATCGCTTGCCGTCAAAGGACCGGATACCGACGCGCCAGCCTCCGTACTGATTCCAGCCTACGGCTTCGGCAATCCCGCCCTCTATAGCGATGACCGGAGTTCCGACCGAGCCCATTATATCATGGCCCAGGTGACGCCTTTTATATCCGTAAGAGCGAGAGGCCCCGAAGTCGTCGTAATGGCTGTATGAGTAATTTGCGGCAAGAGGGAAGAAAGCACGCACGCCGTAGCTCTTTTCTCCGAAAACGGTCTCTCCGTTTATTTCGCTTTCCGTATAGTACTCGCCTATGATACCATCCAGCACTGCACCGTATGCTTCTCTGTAATAATCAAAAAGCTTTTCATCCGGGCCCTTGCTTCCGGACAGAAGTTCCGCGACTGCCTTTTTCATATCGGCAGAGCTGTATTTGCCGAAGTCACCTCCATACATGACAGCAAGACGCGCCAGTATGTCGATCCAACTCAGGTGCTCGCTTTTTCCGTACGTAGAGATGTCGTATTCCGCACTCGCTTTCAGAGATTTTTCACTGGGGGAAAACTCCACCCATTTTATATATTTTTTATCGCTTTCCTTTTCCTCGGCAGCTTCTATTGCTACTCCGGACGCAAATGTAAATGCGACCGATATACAGACGAAAAGCGCGATCAGTTTTTTCATTGTAAGTTCCTCCGTGAATGTTTGAGGATAATTTTTTTCATCCGGATTTAATATGCATCAAAAAATATAATTGTACACCTTTGTCGGTTGACTTTTATAATGAAAAAATGTATAATTATATGTATAATGGGTTTAATATGCATTGACGTTATAAAATAATTTAATTGAATTTGAAACGGACTTTTAATATGAACAGAAAAAATGCCAGAGAAAACGCTTTCAAGCTGCTTTTTGAGGGAGTATCTAAACCGGACGAGAGCGCGGAGGATATATTTGCCAAGTCACAGGAGGTCGGAGAGACGGAGACGGACGACTATGTAAGAGATGTTTTTTTCGGGGTCTACGCCAACCTTGACCGTATAGACGGAATAATTGAAAAATACAGTGTCGGCTGGAAAAAGAACAGAATATCGCCCGCGTCGGCGGCTCTTTTGCGGCTCGCGGTATACGAAATGCTGTTCATCGAGGATATACCGTTCAAGGTCTCTATAAATGAAGCCGTAGAGCTGTCGAAAAAGTACGATGATGAGAAGGCGTACATATTTGTGAACGGCGTTCTAAACGCCGCCGCAAAAGGTGAAGAGGGCATAAAATGAGCCGATTTATCCTCGGGATAGATACCAGTAATTACACGACGTCAGCGGCAGTAGTCAGCTTCGACGGTGAACTCGTTTGCAACCTGAAGGATCCGCTCAGCGTCAGAGACGGAGAGCGGGGGCTCAGACAGTCTGACGCAGTATTTGGGCATATAAAAAATTTACCTGAAATAATTATAGCGGCAGAAAAATATATTGGCGGAGAACTGGCGGCGGTCGGAGTCAGTGTAAGACCGAGAAATGCGGACGGGTCATATATGCCGTGCTTTCTTGCGGGAAAGGCGGCGGCATATTCCGCAGCAGCTGCGGCGCACTGTCCGGTATATGAGTTTTCACATCAATGCGGACATATTATGGCCGCGCTGTTTTCTGCCGGATCAGATGTTCCGGATGGGCGTTTCGCCGCCTTTCACGTCTCCGGCGGAACTACTGAGCTCGTTATAGCCGAGGCGGGAAATGAAGGATTTTCCGTTTCCGTTGTCGGCGGGACCAAAGACGCGAGCGCAGGACAGATGATAGACCGCACCGGCGTTCTTATGGGGCTCAGCTTCCCATGCGGAGCGGAGATGGAGCGTTATGCCGCCACATACGACGGCAGGATACCGTCGAAAAAGCCGTCTGTCGACGGTTGCTTTTTTAATCTCTCCGGCTTGGAAAATATGGCGGCGAAGCTTTTCAGGGAGAGCGGAGACAGATCGCTCGTATCCGCTTTTGTTTTCGATTATATAGGTGCGTCGCTGGAGGCGGCATCACTTGCCTTGCTTGAAAAATATGAGATATCAAAGTTTGTATATGCCGGAGGAGTCATGAGCAATTCGATCATACAGAGGCGGCTGGCGTCAA
>CALWTR010000002.1 GCA_944384525.1 uncultured Clostridia bacterium | reverse complement strand
CTATGTCTCTCGGACCTATTTCAAGTCTTACAGGTACGCCTTTCATTTCGTATTCGGAGAATTTCCAGCCGGCTGAGTTTTCGCTGTCATCAAGTTTTGTTCTGAATCTCTTTGAAAGTCTGGCTTTCAGTTCCCTGGCTTTTTCAAGAACGCCTTCTTTATGCTGCGCAACCGGAAGTATTACAACCTGAATAGGCGCAATTGCAGGCGGAAGAACAAGCCCCTTTATTTTATTGTGTCCGGATCGGATCAATAATTCTCTTTTCTGACCTCGAAGAAGCTCTTCGGATGAGCGCATACGGGGCATACCTCGGGCGCCTTCTTGCCGATTACAAGGTGTCCGCAGTTGCGGCATTCCCACATCGTCTCCTCGCTCTTTTCAAACACCTGCTGCATCTCAACATTTTTGAGAAGAGCGCGATATCTTTCCTCGTGTGCCTTCTCGATCGCGGCGACTGCCTTGAACTGAGCTGCGAGCTTTACGAAGCCCTCTTCTTCTGCCTCTTTAGCAAAGCGGTCGTACATATCCGTCCACTCATAATTTTCGCCTGCAGCGGCAGCGGCAAGGTTAGCGGCTGTGTCCCCGAGCTCGCCGAGGGCCTTGAACCAGAGCTTTGCGTGCTCTTTTTCGTTGTTGGCGGTGTTCTCGAATATAGCAGCTATCTGCTCAAATCCTTCTTTCTTTGCTACTGATGCAAAGTAGGTGTACTTGTTTCTCGCCTGGCTCTCTCCTGCAAAGGCGGTCATGAGGTTTTGCTCTGTTTTAGATCCCTTGAGTTCCATGTTTCAGTCTCCTTTATAATTTAATTATTGTAGGTATTGTTATTTGTTTGCTTAGCCCCGCGCTCCGGAGGCTCAGCTCTTAGGCAATCCGCTCACGGACGGTCACTGCCGGACTCGGTCCGCGCTTTTGCGGCGCAGTCAGGGCACAGATATTTAATAGAGAGGCTGTACGAGATCACATCCGCGCTCACGGCGTTTTTTATCAGGTCGCCTAGCCCCGGGAGCTCGACATCCTCGAGCCTGCCGCACTTCGCACAGCATATGTGCTGATGCGGAACGGTATTTTTGTCAAAGTGATCCGGTGATCCCGGAATGCTTATTCTCGTTATCTCTTTTTCATCGCTCATAAGCGACAGATTTCGGTACACTGTCCCCAGTGATATGGACGGCATTTTTTCCTTGGCGAGAAAATATATCTGCTCGCTTGTCAAATGTCCGTCCGATCCCCATATGACGTCGCGGATAACTTTTCTCTGAGCAGTCATATCTCCTCCTTTTAGTAATAATTCCTATTATTATTATAAATCAATTCAACCTGAAAGTCAAGGGAATTTGAAAAAATTTTTTATTTGATATCGGATAAAAGTATACTCAAAAACGACAAAAAAATCAGGGCAAATTAAGCACTTTGCCAAAAATTCATTATTTTTTAAAAAATCATTGACATATTTTTAAATTATGATACCATAAAAAGCGTGAAGTATAACTTTGTCATAAGGAAACTTAATTATGTTGCCTATAAATAAATTGCCAGAAGATATAATTAAGAAATTCTCAGGGCACGGTATAAATGAGGAAGATATACTTGCCGCGCTGAAGCTCGACCTGGACAACAATGGTGACTTCGGCGAGGGGTATTTGGTCATAGATACCCGTAGGCGTATCCTTGCAAGGCTCTGTGTATCCCTTGACACATACGATGAGTTCGGGCTTGCGGAATATGTGGATCCGTACGTAGATAACTTCGTCTCTTCAAATTGCCTGCTCGCCTTTAAACTGGGCGAGGGCGCGGTGCATGAGACGGCAGACGAAAACGGCGGCGCCGATCACGGCGACGCAGTCTCAGTCGTTATTGCCTACTGTACGAATACATGTAAGCGCAGGCTTTTTGCTTTTGTCAATGTATGGGAGAGATTTCTTAAAGGTGAAGTCGTCGGAGAGGATGACCCTGTATTCGACCAGTTCAATGCAAAATGCCCTAAGTGCGGCACAGTATACGCCAATCAGGACAGACGCATATGCGAGGTGTGTACCCGGCGCAAAGGTCTGCTCATAAGACTGCTCTCGTATTTCAAGGACTTTAAACTCCAGCTTATAACCGTCCTTATCTGTATGCTCGTATCATCGGCGGTATCGCTGCTCACTCCTATAATAAGCGGAAGTGTGCTTATAGACTGGGTCATAAACGAGAACGGAAAATACCATGCGATGAAGTATGTGTATATCGTGGTCGGCATTCTTGTGCTTATGGCAGTGCTGACGCTGTTTACCGGCATCATGCAGAACCGCGCGAACGCATATATGTCTACGCGCGTTACGATAAAGATGAAAAACGATATATTCCGCGCTATGATGAAGCTTTCGATGTCTTACTTCAACTCGAACCCGACCGGACGACTCGTTAACCGTGTTAATTATGACGCAGTAAGGATAAGAAATTTCTACATAGACGGAGTTCCGTATCTTATCGTTCATATGCTCAACTTTATCGGACTTACGATATTTTTGTTCCTGTATAACTGGAAATTGACAATAATTGTTTTTATTCCGGTACCGATAATTATAGTTATATTCAAGACGATGCTCCCGAAGCTGTGGCGCAGCTTTTCAAAGCAATACCGCCGTTCTTCCTCTATGAACGCTATGCTGGGCGACTCTCTGGAGGGAATAAGGGTGGTAAAGGCGTTTGCAAAGGAAGCTGAGGAGGCAAACCGTTTCTACGGTTACTCGACAAGGCTCTTTGAGGCAAACCTTAAATCGAACCTCATATCTCTGACGATATTTCCGCTCGTAGGAGTCCTGATCGGATTTTCAAGCCAGGCTATCTGGGGATTCGGAGGCTTTATGGTAATGAATTCTCCGATGACCTACGGTACTCTGACAACATACTTCGGATATCTTGGCATGATATTCGGGCCGCTGAACTTTTTCTCGACGTTCACTAATCTGCTGACTGATACGATCAACTCGGCGGAGCGTATGTTCGAGATACTTGATACTGTACCGGAGATCAACGAGAGCAAGGCTCCGGTCGAGATAGACGACTTCTCCGGGGACATAGAGTTCAAAAACGTCAATTTCCACTATGCGCCCAACAGACCGATACTGAACGACGTCTCCTTTAAAATAAATCCCGGAGATCACGTCGGGATAGTCGGACACACTGGAAGCGGAAAGAGTACGATCGCCAATCTTATAACCAGAATGTATGACGTGGTGAGCGGCGAGGTCCTGCTTGACGGCATCAACGTCAAGGATATAAGCTTTGAATCTCTGAGAAAAAATATCGCGATAGTCTCCCAGGAGTGCTATATATTTCGCGGTACCATAGCGGACAATATACGCTATGCAAAGCCGGACGCAAAGATGGACGAGGTCATAAGGGCCGCCAAATCCGCTAATGCGCACGATTTTATAATGAATCTGCCTGAGGGGTATGAGACATGTATAGGAAGCGGATACCGCTCTCTCTCCGGAGGAGAAAAGCAGAGGATATCCATAGCGAGAGCGCTCCTGCTGTCACCTCGCCTTCTGATCCTGGATGAGGCGACCGCGGCGATGGATACCGAGACGGAGAGACTTATCAGCGAGGCGATAGATAAACTGATAAACGGGAAAACCACCATAAGCATAGCTCACCGACTTTCGACTCTTAAGAACTGCAACTATATCATGGCTATCGAAAACGGTACCGTGGCGGAGCGGGGAAGCGCCGAGGAACTCCTCGCACAAAAGGGAGTTTATTACAAGCTCTATACGCTCCAGAACGAGCAGATGCAGAAGGTCGTAAGCGGAGAATAAGGAGATCGGTATGGCTGAGACAAAAATTAACAAGTTTCACGACGATGAGGATGATGATAAGCTCTTTTACAAGAGAAAATCAATTATGCTTACGCCGGAAAATGCACATTTCTATAAATCCAAGGGGAATTTGATCTCTCTGACGCTGAAAAATGAGGACGGTACAGTCGAGGATTTCGAGAGAGTAGTCGCTTTGCGATCTTTCCCGATATCTGATCCGGATTACTATATCTCGATAAGAGAGCCGGATCTGCGCAATAAGGAAAAGGGCGCGGAGATCGGTCTTATACATACGCTTGCCGACTTTGACGAGGAGACGGTCAAAATAATAAATGAGGAGCTCTCTCTCAGATACTTCTCGCCGCAGATAACCAAGATATATGCGCTGAAGGAAAAGCTCGGGTATATATACTGTGATGCTGATACTACCTCGGGTCGGTTCTCCTTTTCTTTGAGCGGAGCGTCCAACAATATACGCACGCTTGAGGACGGCAGAGTTTTTATACACGATATAGACGGAAACTGCTTTGAGATCCCGGATCCAAGCAAGCTGGACAAATCAAGCTACAAAAAGATAGAGATATATCTCTGAGGTGAGATATGAAACTGCTGTATACACTGAACGACAGTGACGCCGCCGCTTACAGCGCGGCCTCATCGGAGGGGGAGAGAATAATGTACTGCCTCCCCTACGATATAGAGGGGTCGGAGTTCGTCAAGGGCTTTATGGTGTTCACCGATAAGTATATATACAAGATCCTCAAAGGGAAGCTTATCGAAAAATTCGATCTTATCGAGCTGTCGGAATACACTACCGAGATAATGTACGGTAGCGTCGGCTTTTATGCCAAAAAGGACGGCGTGACGATACTTTTGTGCCGGTTCATCTCCGGGCGCAATCTTCCGAGATATTCGGTAGTTGCAAGCGGCTGTGAGGCACTGTCGGAATGCGCAAGAAAGTCGGAGGCCGCGGGAGCTCCGCTAGAGTCATCTGAGCCGGAGCGTTACTGTCCAAAATGCGGCAGGCCGTTTTTGCTCCATACCAAGATATGCCCGCATTGCCAGGACAAAAAAGAGATATATCTGAAACTGTGGTCCATGACGCGCGGAATACGGCTCATGATGCTGTTCCCGCTGATAACAGCCGCGCTCGGATACATCATACGCTTTATAATCCCGGTGATACAAAAAGACGCTATCAACAACTACATAACCGTTTACAGCGAGGAAAATCCGATAGCTGACAAGGCGCTCGTCTCATTTATACTCGTTGTTATCGCTCTTGTGGTGCTCGACATCGTACACAGACTGCTGAACGTATTGCAATCCCGTATATCAGCGATATCCGGAAACAAGTTCACAAGGCTGCTCAGGACGATAATGTTCGAGAAAATACAGACGCTCTCTATGAACAGTATACAGACCAAGAGCACAGGTGACCTCATGGGCAGGATAAACAACGACGTCACTACGGTACAGAACTTCATGACCAACCTGCTCCCGACTTATTTCGGACAGATCTTCTCTTTCCTTCTGGCGCTGCTGTTCCTTATAATAATAAATCCGATGATGTGCCTGTTTGTATTTATACCGTTGCCTTTTACGGTTGTGGCACTGTTTTCCTTCAGAAACTGCATGCAGCGCAGAAATGTGCGTTCCTGGCTTCTCGGTCAAAGGACAAACAGATATCTTCAGGACGTATTGAACGGCGTTCGCGTCGTTAAGAGCTACGGCGGTGAGGAGATGACGGTCAATGAGTTTGAAAATCTGAATGACCGCCAGGCAAAACAGGATGAATCGAACGCAAAGCTGTTCGATACCGTGTTCCCGCTGATAGGATTTTTGCTCAAGAGCGGATCATATCTTATACTCATGTATGGAAATATAATGCTTTTCGGCGGCTATATGTCGTACGGTGAACTCTCGCAGTTCAACAGCTATTCCAACATAGTGTATGAACCGCTGATGCAGATAACCACTATCCCGAGAAATATATCTACCTTCATAACCTCGCTGTCCAAAATATTTGAGATACTTGAGGAGGAGCCCGAGGTCGCTAATATAGATCTGCCGATAGATATAAAGATCGAGGGCGACGTCGAGATAAAAAATGTAACGTTCGGATATGACTCATACAACCCTGTCCTCAGAAATATAAATCTCTCGGTAAAGCAGGGGGAGATGATCGGTATAGTCGGTCACTCGGGCTGCGGAAAAACGACTCTTATCAATCTGATAATGCGTCTGTATGACGTCACCTCCGGTTCTATCGAGATAGATGACGTCAATATACGCGATATATCACAGCAGGCGCTCAGATCGCAGATAGGCGTCGTACTTCAGGAGACGCATCTGTTCTCCGGCTCCGTCAGGGATAATATCAGATATTCCAAGCCGATGGCGTCGAATGACGAGGTTATAGCGGCGGCGAGAATGGCGAACGCGCACGACTTCATAGTCTCTCTTCCGGAGGGGTACAACACCATGGTCGGTGAGAAAGGGTATTCGCTCTCCGGCGGTGAGCGTCAGAGAATAGCGATAGCGCGCGCACTTATACACAACCCGCGTATACTTATTCTGGACGAGGCGACGGCGGCACTGGACACTGAGACGGAGAAGCTGATACAGGACGCTATAAACAAACTGGTCGGAGGAAGAACGACTTTCGCAATAGCGCACAGGCTTTCCACCCTTAGAAACGCCGATAAAATACTTGTGCTGGATCACGGCAATATGGCTGAGTTCGGTACGCACAAGGAACTGCTCGACGCCAGAGGGATATACTATAAGCTTGTTATGGCTCAGCAAAGAGCCGCTATGAAATAAGGTTATAACAAAAACAAGCGCAGAGCAATGCTCTGCGCTTGTTTTTATATGCTTTGCTCAGACCTGAATTTCGATCTTAACGGCTGTACCTGTAGCCGCGCTTTTACGTTTAAGCCGTCTTGCTTTAAACCGTTTGCTTTGAACTTTTAGTGCTCTGCGTTATTTGTTCACACGTATCAGCGTCTGAACTCTATATCTCCGTCGTCTGTCATCCTGTCTATTATCGCAAGGGACTCGACTCTGATACCTTCACTGCGAAGCGCGTCTCCGGCGCCCTGAAATCCTTTTTCGACCGCTATGGCACAGCCGACGAGCGAGGCTCCTGCATCCTTGACCATCCCGGCGAGACCGCGGATCGCATTTCCTCTTGCAAGGAAATCGTCGACGATCAACACTCTGTCTTCGGGAGACAGGTATTCTTTTGAAACGGTCGCATTATATGTATTTCCGTGTGTGAAGGAATGGATTGGGACAGAATAGCATTCTCCGGAAACATTGGAGGAGACGTGTTTTTTTGCAAATACGACCGGAACGTGCATACTTGCCGCCGCAGTTACCGCGATCGCTATGCCGGAAGACTCGATAGTGAGTATTTTAGTTACGTCGTCGCCTTTGAACAGCCTTGCTATCTCCGCGCCCATTTCCATGAGAAAATCCACGTCAAGCTGCTGATTCAGAAAACTGCCGACCTTCAGTACATCGCCGGGGAGCACCTGCCCATCTTTTTTTATCTTGATTTCAAGCTCCTGCATTTTTGCCTGATCCTCCGGAGTTTTTATTTATGTCAGTATATCTATTATACTCTGCATATCGGCGGAAATCAATACTTTTTGACATACTGTCCCAGATCGCGCGGATATTTTCACATGACAGACAAGATATATGTAAAATAAAAACATCTCTGCGCGGAAATTCCGTGCGGAGATGTTTTTTTCTTTGCCGTTTCTCTGCGCCTGACAGGGCAGAGCATATTTATGAAAGCATCATTCTGTCGTTTGCGAATTCGCCGTTGCTGGCCTCTTCGAATTTTTTGAGAAGGTCGGATACCTGGAGATTCCTTTTTTCCTCGCCGGACACCTCGTATATGATATGGCCCTCATGCATCATTATAAGTCGGTTGCCTATATTGATAGCATCCTTCATATTATGGGTTATCATGATAGTAGTGAGGTTGTTTTGGGTAACTATCTCGTTTGTGAGCTCAAGGACCTTTGCCGCGGTCTTGGGGTCGAGCGCGGCGGTGTGCTCGTCGAGCAGGAGCAGGCGAGGTCTCTGTATGGTAGCCATAAGCAGTGTCACTGCCTGCCTCTGACCTCCTGAAAGAAGACCGACCTTTGAAGTCATTCTGTTTTCAAGTCCGAGCCCGAGTTTAGCGAGCGAGGTGTGGTATATTTCCTTTTCCCGCTCGGTTATGCCCCATGAAAGCCCTCTGCGCTTTGTACGCCTGAATGCGAGTGCGAGATTCTCCTCTATCTGCATGTTCGGTGCCGTCCCCATCATCGGGTCCTGAAAGACTCTGCCGAGGAATTTGGCGCGCTGCCATTCGCTGAAATATGTTATATCTGTTTTGTCGAGGATAATTTTGCCGGACTCAGGGATATAAGCGCCGCATATCACATTCAGCATGGTGGACTTTCCGGCGCCGTTTCCTCCTATAACAGTGATAAAATCCCCGTCATCTATATGAAGGTTGAGGTTGCGGAGTACATGCTTCTCATTGACTGTGCCTATATTAAAACTTTTGTTTACAGAAATAAGATCAAGCATGCTTTTTGCCCTCCTGCGCCGCGTTTTCTTTTATGTGTGCGATCTTCATTTTGCGGATCGCCAGCTTCTCCTTTATGACAGGGAGAGAGAGCGCGAATGCGACTATAACTGCGGTCATTATTTTAAGGTCGGTCGCCTTGAATATGTTTATACGCAGAGCAAAGGCAATTATGCATCGGTATATTATTGCTCCGAATACCATTGCGGAAAGCTTATATGCAAAATTGTGATCCTTGTGGCAGAATATGACCTCGCCTATTATAACGGAGGCAAGCCCGATGACTATCGAGCCCTGACCCATCGTGACTATTGCGGAGCCATAGTCGAACTGCGCTATAAGGCTCCCGGAGAGCGCTACGAGACCGTTTGAGATCATGAGCGCGATAACGGTCATAACGTTGGTGTTTATTCCGAGAGCACGGGACATATTTTTATTCTGACCCGTAGCGCGTATCGCCGCACCTATTTCGGTGCCGAAGAACAAGTAGAGAACAGCGATTATGACCGCACAGAAAATAACGCCGATTACAACGGAGTTTAAGTTCACATTGCTGATCTTCAGCAGATTCATTGTCTGCTCCTTGAGTGTCTCCGAGGTTATCGTTACTGTGGCTTTGTCGCTCATTATCCGGAGGTTTACCGAGTACAGCGCTATCATTGTGAGGATACCGGCAAGAATCGGTGGTATCTTGCACAGAGTGTTCAGGATACCGGTGCTGAATCCTGCCGCGCAGCCTGCGAGGAAAGAGATCAGCACTGCGAGAATAGGATTGACTCCTGCGTTTATCATTACCGCCGTGACTGCGGCGCCGAGAGGAAGGGAACCTTCAACGGTAAGGTCGGCAAAGTCAAGAAGCCTGTATGTGATATATACGCCAATGGTCAGTATAGCCCACCACAGACCCTCTGCCGTTCCGCTGAGAAAAGTCAGAAGGATGCTCATTTTAAAGGACCTTTCGTTTGAATTTGAAGATATTGATCATTCTGCAGGATAAGTGATCGCCTTGTCAAGCATGGACTGGGGTATGGTTATACCGAGCGTGCGGGCGGTATCCTTGTTTATATGGAGCTTGAGGTACTGATCTTCAGTCTGGAAGTATATCGGCATAGTAGCGGGGTCTGCGCCCTCGATTATCTTAGCCGCCATTCTTCCGGTCTCCTTACCAAGCTCATAGTAGTCGAGAGCTATCGATGCGAGTCCGCCGTCCTTGATCATACCGCCCTCTCCGGTTATCGTGGGCAGTCCGACAGAGGTAGCCGCGCTGCTGACAGCGGTCATAGCGCCTGCGATAGTGTTGTCAGTCGGGATGTAGATGGCCTCGATACCCTCTGCGGGCATAGCCTCTATGAGAGATTTTACTTCGCTTATTTCGGATATGGTCTTTTCTACGCAGGTAAGACCCTTAGCCTCGAGCGCCGCTTTTGCGATGTCGTACTGTATCTTTGAGTTGCCCTCGCTGGAGCAATAGAGCACTGCGACCTTCTGTACGTCGGGCAGGAGTTCTGTCAGCAGATCTACCTGTTTTTCAACAGGGTTGAGGTCTGAGGAACCGGTGATGTTTCCGCCGGGCGCGGTGTTGGATGCGACTATCCCTGACGCCGCGGGGTCTGTGACTGCGGTTATAAGGGTCGGGATGGTAGTAGTCTTTGCCTTTACTGCGAGCGCCGCGGGAGTTGCGATCGCGAGGATCAGATCACAGCCGTTGTTTATAAGTGAGTTTGCGATCGTAGGGCAGTTGTTGGTATCGCCTGCCGCTGACTGATATATGAGTTTTATGTTCTTGCCGTCCTCGTAGCCCTTTTCCTTGAGCCCGTCGACAAATCCGTTGTACGCCTGAGTGAGAGCATCGAACTCTCCGAATTGGCATATACCGATGGTTATCTTGTCATCTCCGCAGGATGACATGAGTCCGCAGAACATTGCCACGCATATGATCGCGGCGGAAATTTTGCTGAGTAATTTCATGGTCGTATCTCCTGTTTTTTATAATTTTTTCTTTTTATCATTATCCCCCACGGGGAAACTGGATCGCTGTCAGCCTCCGAGGTATGCCTTTTTGATCTCACTGCTCTGTGCGAGCTCTTTGCCTGTGCCGGAGAGTGCTATTCTGCCGGACTAAAGTATGTAGGCCCTGTCCGCT
>CALWTR010000001.1 GCA_944384525.1 uncultured Clostridia bacterium | reverse complement strand
TTTTCTCTCTTCTTTCTTATCTCTTCTCTGGAAAAGTCGCGTGGAAGAGTTAGGGAAAAGTGAAAAGTGAAGAGTGAAGAGTGAAAAGTACAAAAAGAAAAAGCCGCTTGCGCGACTTTTCTTTTTGGCGGAGAAGGAGAGATTTGAACTCTCGCGCCGGTATTAAGCCGGCCTACACCCTTAGCAGGGGCGCCTCTTCGGCCAACTTGAGTACTTCTCCGTATGAGTTTCCAAATCCGCTTAGATAGTATATCAGAAAAACCGTATTTTGTCAATACCTTTCAAATATTTTTGCCTCACCTGTGCGACGATATGACAGTACCGAAAATTTTTTGCCCGGGTTCTCTCCTATTTATACCGAAGCTTGTGCGTTTTATCCCAAGAGGCTTTTATATATCCTTATCTGCATACCTATTGGATTTTGCGGCAGCTTTATCGCAGTTTTTTGATCAGGCGCCGTGGGCTATGGCCGTTTCCGCATACAGCCCCGAACGCATGCGTTAAAATATGCATATTTTTTTAAAAACATTGCTTTGTCACTTGCTTTTTCATATACTTGTGGTATCATATATTAAGAGACGGTCCTGATAAAACATCCTAAAAGTGAAATGCATCTGCATTGCAGTATCCGGTATTTTATATTTCTCCTCTAAGCAGTACTCTGTGTGAACTTTGCAGTCTTTCGTTTTTTTAGTAATTTTACGCAGAACATTTTCACTTTTATTTGTATAATACGTAACCTATAATTTACAATACTGCTATATCAGTATTGATATTTAAGGCTGATCGTACCGAGATCTCAGCGTTTATACATATCCCGCTCGCCTTTTTTTCTTATATCAGGCAACACAAAAAAGTTTTGATTTTTATTTTAGGAATACAACATAAGGGGTCCAAAGCATGAAAGATTACAGGTCAACAAAGGCGGCGGCATATACTGTCAACGTTTCTATGTCAGTAGTAGCCACGCTATCTCCGCTGCTTTTCTCAACATTTTACGATATGTACGGGATATCCTACGGATTACTGGGGTTGCTCGTGTTCATAAATTTCTGCACACAGCTCGCCATAGATCTCATTTTCTCGTTTTACTCACACAAGTTCAATATAAAGATGACCGTAAGGATAATGCCTCTGCTCACGGCGGCTGGGCTGATGATCTACGCCGTGATGCCTATAATATATCCTCAGTCCGCGTATATATGGCTCGCGGCCGGAACAGTTGTTTTCTCGGTATCAAGCGGGCTGTCCGAAGTGCTGATAAGCCCGATAATTGCCTCAATACCCTCCGACAATCCCAAGCGCGAAATGAGCAAGCTGCATTCAATATACGCATGGGGCGTTGTAATTGTCGTCATAATCAGTACGTTGACTCTCAAATTGATAGGCAGAGAAAACTGGTACTGGCTCCCGCTAATATATACATTGATCCCTCTGGTGGCTTTTTTAATGTTCTCCCGCTCCGAGCTTCCTGAAATGGCAACACCGGAAAAGGCGTCCAAAGCTACCGGAATGCTGAAAAACCGCGCGCTGATCATTTGTGTGCTCTGTATATTTTTCGGCGGGGCGAGCGAATGCACGATGTCGCAGTGGAGTTCCGGATACATTGAGCAGGCTTTAGGTCTCTCAAAGGTATGGGGAGATATATTCGGAGTCGCGATGTTCGGCGCGACGCTGGGACTAGGAAGATCGCTCTTCGGCGCGATCGGCAAAAATGTATACGGAGTTGTCATATGCGGTTCCGCCGGAGCCGCGGTCTGCTATCTTGTCGCCTCATTGACCACGCTCCCTGTGCTCGGTCTCATAGCCTGCGCTATGACCGGGCTCTGCACATCGATGCTCTGGCCGGGAAGTCTCCTCGTAGCGTCCGATAATTTCCCGAATGCCAATATCGCCGTATTCGCTCTTATGGCTGCCGGAGGTGATATGGGCGCCGCCATAGGTCCTCAGCTAACCGGTATCGTAGCGGACGCCGTAATATCGAGCGGGACGGCCGCGGAATTTGCCGCCAGTCTCGGTCTTACTCCTGAACAGCTCGGAATGAAAGCGGGAATACTGTCCTGCACGCTGTTCCCTGTTTTTGCGACTGTGTTCTTTATAATAGCCTATAAAATATATCGCAGAAGGCTTGCTGATACTGCAAATTTCTGAATAAATACATAAATGTCTCAATGATATATTTTGACAACTTCAGTTGTCATATCAAATCAAAATGAACAGCTTTTACATTGCTGTGCAAAATCGGAAACATATTGATGAAGCGGCGCTCCGTATCTTCCGGGGCGCCGCTGTTAACTTATATACCTATACCTGCATATACAACTAAGGGGCGCGCACCCTTAAAATGCAGGAGGAATAAAAAATGGGAATAACAAGCTCAAGCAAACAGATAAACACTGACCGGATAGACTGCGACGGGACCCTGAAAGTGACCCTGGCACTGTCCGCGTCTCCGGATATAATTTCCAATCCGACGGATATAGTCCTTGTGCTGGACCGATCCGGGAGCATGACGGGCGACCCGCTCGATAATATGAAAGCCGGCGCACGTGCGTTTGTCGATATAATAGCGGAAGCGACCGGCGGCATATCATCCGGAGAGATAGGAGCAGGGAGTCGTATTGCCATTGTAAGCTTTTCAAATACAGCCACGGTAAACTCTTCTCTTTCAACATCCGTATCAGAGCTTAAAGATGCAATAGACGCTATCAGCGCAGGCGGATCAACGAATCACGCCGCCGCATTTAACGCCGCATCCGATCTTTTGGACGGCTCACAAAACGCTAAGGTCATCGTAATGTTCACCGATGGAAAGACAACCGTGGGTCCTGATCCGTCAAACGCCGCCGCATCAGCAAGGGCAAATGGCATTATAATTTACTGTATCGGCCTTATAGGCTCGGACGGTCTAGATATCAGCGCTTTGAACGACTGGGCAACCGATCCGGACGCCTCTCATGTGGCAATAACCCCTGAAGACTCTGATCTTGAAGAGCTTTTCAAGGATCTCGCGAAAAACATCTCCAAAACCGGAGCGACCAATATAGTTATAAACGAAAAAATAAATCCTGATTTCGTTATAACGGAAATTTTCGATCCCACAGCGGGCGAGGCCGTTATGACCGGCCCGACCGAGCTCAAGTGGACCATACCGGAGCTTGGAGTTTCCGGAAACGAAGGTGCAACTCTTGAGTTCCTTATAACCCACACGGCCGGAACAAATGGGCTCAAGCAGGTCAACCAGGAAATAACCTACTCTGACACGGAAGGAAACGTCGTTGTTTTCCCTGACCCGTATGTAGAGATAGTATGCGAGATAGTCGTTAATCCTGAAAAATGTCCCGAGCCCATAGAGCTTTCTCTTGACAGCTGCAGCAGTTATTCCGAAGAAAACGCAGGCAAGATATGCATGGAATCTACCGGCAGCATAATCTCGCTCAACGTAACTATTAAAAATGTCTGTCCGTATAAAAGATCCGCTCTCGGCATAATCCTTTCAGAGATGGTGGATGGTATCGAAGTGCCGCGCGGCATGAAAGCGCTCACCATACCGGCACACTACTACCCGGAATGCCGCGACGTGCTGGTCAAAGGAATAAAATTTGTCTTGCCCGACAATGCGAACAGATCAACTTGCAAATGCATCAAACGGGAGCTACAGGTCAGATTTATATCTCATCTTGTAGATTCCGGTTATGAATGTTGCTGAACCGTCACACGGCATAATATAAAAGAAGGACGCGCGAAAATTCGCGCGTCCATCTTTGCTTTTGTCATTTTTCCGTGATCACAGACATTTTTTCTTGATAAACACAGCCGCACCTGCTATCACCGCAACGCCTATGCATCCGACCGTGACCCAGATCCAAACCTTACCTCCGTCCGGGGCCTCGTCCGTCGGATCAGCCGGACTGTTATCGTCTCCACCGGGATCGCTTCCGCCGGGAGTTTCCTCTGCGCTGAGTTCGGCGTCAGTCTTGATCTCATCAGCCTCCGCTTTAACAGCGGCTACATCGAACGCCATCACCTCATTTATATCCGTAAGTGCATTGACGTCTGCGATCGCTTTTGCAAACAGTGCCTCGAGTGCCTGCCACTCAGCTGCGCGGTAATCCGCCTCGTCATATTTGGCAAGTTCCGCATTTATTTCAGCTATTTTTGCAGTCTTTGCAGCGGCAAGCTCAGCTGCGACCGCCTCAGTCTCGGTGAGTACTTCATCTGCCTCAGCTTTGACTGCGGCTACATCGAATGCAGTCACTTCACTTATATCAGTCAGCACACTGATGTCTGAGATCGCTTTTGCAAACAGTGCCTCGAGTGCCTGCCACTCAGCTGCGCGGTAGTCCGCCTCATCATACTTGGCGAGTTCCGCATTTATCTCAGCTATTTTTTCTGCCTTTGCGTCGGATAGCTCCTCAGCCTTATATTCGGCATCCGTCTTAATGTCGTCCGCCTCGGCTATGACCGCGGCAAGATCAAAGGCCTTGACCTCGTTTATATCCGTGAGTGCGCTGACGTCTGCGAGCGCTTTTTCGAACAGCGCCTCGAGTGCCTGCCACTCAGCCGCGCGGTAATCGCTCTCCTTATACTCTGAGAACGCGTTCTCTATATCCTCAGATACAAACTCCTTCTCTACCTCGAGATAGAACGCCGCAGAATCATCGAGCAGGATATTGTAAGTGACGGTTGTCAGGCCGTCCTCAGCAGTAACGATGACCTTGACCGTGCCGCTGGTATTGAGCGGCTTGACAACGGTAAATACGCTGTTGTCGTTTACTGTAACGTCTATATCCGGCACCGTATCACCGTTGACCGTATAAGTATAATCGGTAACAGACGCACTGAACCCGGGGAGAGATTCTCCGTCTATAAGTATTTCGGATACGTCGGGAGTGCTGTCTCCGTGCTTCATAGCCTCTATACAAGTCATCTCAACAACGCCGATACATCCGTCACCGCCGCTCGGGCGCTTATTCGGAGACATCACGATCCTTACAGCTACCGAAGTCACCGGCTCTATATCTATCGTCGTTGTCGTCAGAGATGCAAATACATACTCATCTATCGGGAGCAAAGTCTCAGCATCGGTCCAGTTGGCATCATTCGCCAGAGGATGCGAGCTGCCGAGCATATCGTCCGGTGTTGTCGGCAGAGAGCTTATCGCCGGCCCGGTATAGTACTGTATCTTGATAAGATTGGGCACCTGGGTCGCATAGGTAGTGATCTGCGGCATAGTGAGGGAAATCTGATCTATCGTCTTTGTCTCGATATTCTCCCCGCTTCCGAATATCATTCCCAGCCACTCGGTCGGGTTCTTGCTGTTGTAAGTCGTCCAGTTCCCGCTGCTGGTCGAACCGTCGTTTACAAGATGAACGTAATCTCCTCCGTCTCCGCCGCTGGATATATTTGAGTACGAGGAGAATGCCATCGGCAACCCTGCGCTCTCAGTATTTTCAGCAATATTGTCTCCGCCCGACATATCCTCATTGCTGACAATAACGAGGAAGTAGGTACCAGCGGGATAGGAATCGACCTTACCCTCTATCCTGTATGTGCCGGGTTCTGCAAACAAGGAAGGATCATAGCTGTCCCAATTTATATCTACCGTCTGTACAGAACCGTCGCTCATATACAGCTTCGCGCTTTTGGGCAACTCTATAGTGTCGTTCACCGATATGGTCTTTACGAATTTTTCTATTCCGTAGGCTGTGACGTGACCGTTCTCCAAAATATTAACTATATCAAGCATATTCTCAAGCTGACGTCTCTCTTCTACGAGAAGCCTTCTGGCGCCTAGAGACAGAGTCGCCATATCTGAAAGCGCGCTGTTTATCGCATCCTTGTCAGAGATACTGACAGTGACATCTGTCTTTGCCAATATATCGGCGTGGCGGGCCAGAAAACCGTCGCAGGCTATCTCCGCGTCACTCATATAATGCACGGTCGTGTCCATGTACGTTGCATCCTGTCCGTTGTTTCCGTCCCAGTTATCTATAACGAACTGAAGATGATCGCCCTCCTCAAGCTCTACCGTCAGAGTTAAGTCCAGAACTCCGGACAAAAGCTCATGGTCAGAGGAGGCCGGCCATACCTTTTCCCCGTTTTTAAGTATTGAGAATCCGACGCTTCCGTTCTGAATGTTTCCGGTCGATGCGTCATAGAGCTTTGTCGCCCAGAGCTCTATCTCTGCAGTTCCCGACTTCGGCGCGACGTATGTACGCGAGACCTTGATATCTCCGCTTCCGGGATGAGCAAACAAAGCGCCCATTCTGGCCCATGTGAATTTTGGATCCTCTACACCGAAGTAAGGCTGATTATTGGAATATATCCAGCTGCCCTCTATATCGACGAATCGACCGGAAGAAACGTCGTAACGCTGATAAAGCCATCTCGTCTCTCCGTTCTTGTAGTCGTCCATCGTATTCATTGCATTGTCGTAGAATATATTTCCTAGCTCGCCCTCTATATTTATCCTATACTCAGTAGCTCCCTTGCCGGATGCGGAAACAACGCTCACGGTTATCACTCCGTCCTTAGGGAGAGCGCTGATCGTTACGCGCCCGTCATTTGCTGCTGTTCCGTTTATACTTATATCCGCATTCGGATCAAATGCCTCGGCGTAAACGCGCAGCTCTGTCTCATACCCTTCTAGCTCTACAGTATAATTTTTGACGTACGGATCGAAAACGATATCCTTTCCGTCTATACCGAGATTTTTAAGATCATATTCAAGCACCGAGTCCACCCCGGGATCTCTGAATACCTCAAGCTCGGTTATAGTTGCGTTCGAATACTGTCCTCTGTCCTCATCTGTACCTATTTCAGTGAACAGTATCTTGACATATCTGACGCCCTCTGCCTTGAATTCATCTTCAATGCCGTTCGCCTGACCGGTCTTCGCCACCGATTTTACGAGGGTCCAAACCGATTTGTCTTCAGACACCAATATATCGTATTTATACGTTATACTGTCGTTGAGGACTCCGACACGCACGCCCCGTATATCAGTCTTTTCGAGAAGATCGACTACAAGATACTGCGGATCTGCCGAATCACCCTCTCCGACGAGAGAGCCCACCCAGGTGTTCAACGCGTTTCCATCTACCGCATATGCCGGATCGGATCCTGCCTCACAGCTGGATGCCTCGGCCGGCTTCCCGAGCGCTATATTTTCATAGAGCTCGCTCTCATCGATCTCTGCTTCGCCCTCGGTTAAATAAGGGGATAGCCATACATACTGAGCATAGTTGCGGTAATCTCTGCCGAGACCGGTCACACGCAGCTCTATACGTTCCCCATTCGGTATATCTACGTCAAAGGGAAAAATATCTCCGCGCTCAACGATATCGCTCTTATAGACAAGACGACCGTCTACATATATTTTGAATATCGCGGATGCGTCCTCATTCCCGCTTTCGCTCACCATAACGGCTCCGCTGATATTGTTATATACGCCGCCTATATCATAAAAGATATCGGAGGTATTCATGACTGTAATGCTGTTCTTGTAAACTTCGTCACCCACGGATACATTTCCGACAGACACCTTTGAGAGCATACTGTTGACGTTTACAGAAGATGAATACGGCATATTTGAGAGATAGTCCGAGAGTGAAGCCTCATCGCCGGTCCCTGTGTAAGCGATAAGATAATAAGGGTTTACCGGCTCTGTCATTTCGACGGATCTTATCGTGATCTCGCTCGACTCAAGTCCGTCTGATTCGACCCTGATGACGATATCCCCGGCCTCCGTGCCGGCACGCAGATATACTCCGAATATGCCCGCCTCCGCATTTACAGGGTTGGCTCCCACTCTTGCGTTGCCGTCTCCGACGATCTCCGCGTCTCCGGATACGACGGTGAACTTCATCTCGTTATATGCATCATTGCATATGACTCCGTTTTCGTCAACGATATATCCGTAGATCATAACGGTATCCGAGCCGTCCGCAACCAGGTCTATGCCCATAGTATCCGCAGAAAGCGTTACCTTTGCGGGGGTGCCGGCAGTATATACCTCATGCCGTGCAAGCTCGGTGCCCTCGGCGTCATAGCCTATCGCGACCAGATGAGAACCGGACGTATAAGGTACGTTCAGAAATTGGAACGGCGCATTTATGTATTCGCGGTTCTTGCCGGTCATCGGAGACTCTGTCTTTTCCCAAAGCACATCGCCGTCCTCGCCGACCACGGATAGTTTTACTCGCTCCGTATTGGAGTATACAAGTATTATTCTCGAGCTGTCTGTGCCTATCGTCGTAAAGCTCTCGTTTGTTTTATCGACTACCGGCGCCTTTTCAGTCCAGTAGCCAGATATGAACACGATCGGTCCGTTGTCTATACCTAGCTCAGTCAAGCGGCTGTCTTCCTCGACGGACCGCTGGCTAGCCATTGCATAATACGAGAACTTCGGGAGCCGGAGCAGATCCCACAGTCCGCAGGCGCTTATATCCGACGCGTATGTGCGGTTGTGATCTATGCCTATCCAGCTAGTCGCTCCTATATACGCCACGTTTCCGCTCTGCTGTCCCTTTACATAGTTCTCGGCAACGTTGAGATATGAGCGAGAGGAGCCGGATGCCCCTCCGATAGCGCCGCTCGCCGCATCGACTGCGCAGTAGTACGGAGTGTCGTTCTGATTTCCCATAAGGCGTTTGACCGCCTGCAGGAACATGGCTCCCTCTCCGCCAGGATAATATGCGTAATCCATCCCGGTCCCGCGGAAAGCCCTTCTGAAGAAGAAGTTATCCGGGCTTTGCTGTTCGCGGTAACTGTCGCCGTACTCTCTTGTGAAGCCCACGGCGAAATCCGATCTCTCGGGATTTTTATACATTATATCGCTGACGGTATCCTTCTGTCCTTCCGGTACGGAATCTTCTGTCGCGACCTTTGCGGAGGGATGCTCCTCCTTAGCCACTTCTGCAAGACTGATCGTAAAACCGGCGGGAACTGAGGTCTCGTTCAGCACGGTCTCGAAAGCAAGTATGCAAGGATGATTCCTGTCGCGCCTCACCATCTGCCTTATATCATTTTTTACTCTTGCCGCAAACACCGGATCCGAATTATACCACTGCCAGCCCGGTGTCGGCTCGATTATCAGGATGCCGAGCTCATCACAGGCGTCAAGGAACTCGGGCGATGCCGGATAATGTGCCGTCCTGACGACATTTATCCCCGCCTCCTTGAATTTCATCGCGTCCTTGCGCTGGAGCGAGTCAGAAGCGGCGTAACCTATATATGCATATTCCTGGTGCCTGTTGACTCCGTTCAGCATATCCTGGACCACGCCGTTTATCTTAAGGCCGTAATCGCGGTGCATCTCTATTTTGCGTATTCCTATCCTGGTGGTCACGGTATCCACCGGCACACCGTCGACATACACGGTAGAAACCAAATCATGAAGATAAGGATCATCCAGATCCCATAGTTTAGGTTCGGATACCATTATAGTCTGCTCAAAGCTGTGATCGCTGCCGGCACTTATATTCTGCGCCGGTATGGTCTCAGATGCGACAACGATCCCGTCGGCATCGATTATCTCCGTCTTGAGAGATACGCTCTTGTCTGCGCCGTAATCATTTCTTACATGGGTCTTGACGTAAACATCGGCATTATCGGCGGAAACGTTCGGATAATCGACCAAAACTCCGCCTCCGCCGACTATATTTTCATAGTTGGCGTCGGTTATATGAACTCCGTCGGTTATCGTCATTGTGACGTCGCGGTATATCCCGCCGAAATAAGAAAAGTCGAGCGCGTTTGCATCCTTTCCCGGAGGAACGGTCGGATCGACGCGGCTGTCCGCATGCACGACTATAACATTTTCGCTGACTCCGTCACATACAAGCACGTCTGTCACATTGATGACGAACGGCAGGTATCCACCGTACATAGTCGCGTCACCGGTCTCTGAGGCGAGATAAGTCGTCTGTTTTACCCCGTTGACCCAAACGTCGGTGACCCCCATCACGCCCTCGAAGCGGATATATATCTGTTTTCCCTCGTTGTCTGCAGATACCGGGAAATGCTTTATGTACATTGCATCGCCCATATAGATACCGCCCGCACCGCTGCTCGAGTATTTTTCAACTCTTACAGTGTGCGGAAGATCAACGTTTTCCCATTTCTGAAGTTCTATCAGGCTGTAATCCGGATCGACAGCCTCCGGAGTAAATTCCGCCTTAAATTTCCATCCTTGATTAAAGTTCAATGTCCTGCCCTCATTGTTATTTCCGTTTATCAAAGTTTTAGGCAACTCCACATCTGAAGTCCCGTCCGAAGCGTTTTCGGTCCCGCCGCTGGCATATACCGATATCAGCGGCGTCATCAAACTCAAGACGACGGAAAGTGCAACAAGCAGGGACAAGGCCCTCTTCTTCATATGACGTATCCCCCTTACTGTAAAGATTTTGTACGGTGCGACGCTGTATTATAAAGAAAATACCCGCCGCGATTTGATATGTCACCTTTAAAATTTATTATATTGTACAAAACGCGTGCATGTCAATCGCAAAATATTGCGCACAATATAAAAATATTGCACATTTAATATATATGCGGATAACAAAATCGTATCCGAATATAGACAAAGCCCCGCCGCAAAAATTGCGGCGGGGCTTTGCTTCAATGACAGATGCCGTATCACGGCACCTGGAGGCACCCAGGCAATGACTCAGAGTATCCTTACGACCTTGCCTCCGGTGAGGGCGATCATCTTGACTGCATCTATGGAGAACTCGTGCGCCTCCACAGTGATCGCTTTGTCAAGTATCCCTCGCGCCAATACCTTAAGCCTTATAACATTCTTAGGCACCAAGTCTTTCGCCTTAAGTGCGTCAAGAGTTACTACATCTCCGTTCTGGAAATTATCTGAGATCGTATCTATATTTATTATACCGCGCTTCCCCTGAGTAACGCTCTGCTGTTCCTCGTTTAACTTCTCTACCGTTTCGACGAGTGATGCGGCGGCTATATCGGATATCGAAAGCTGAGCCTCATGCAGAGTTATTTTATCTCTTATAAGATCAGCGATATTTGCCTTAACAAACTGCGCGTTATCGGTAGGAGCGGCACCGGAGAATATCTTTACAAGACCTTTTTCTATAAGGTCCTCGGTCGGCTGATATGGCAGCGAGAAGTCGGTATGTACGACCTCACCTTTCTTTATCCCGTAGTTTTCAACTATGAGAGCTATCAGTTCCTTGGCGTACTTAACTTTTCTGTCGGATGTAAGCTTGAGCATCATCGGAGTCTTTTCAAATCTCTTGCTGTCGGACAAATCTTCTCCGCGATACTTCGTATCGGCATAGCTCTTGGGATCAAGAGCGAGCGCAATACAGAGCGTGCGGCCTTTGAAGAAGAGGAGGAACATGGGATTGCGCCCGTATGAATACCTCTCATGCTTCCAACTGCAATTTCTGCGGACTCCTTTGCATGCGCTCATCTCGTCCGCTATCTCGCCGTAGCGCGACTGCACCTCCTGCTTGGACTGTATGAGTTTTGCCATAAAGCTGTATCTGTACTGAATGAGGATCTTCTTACCGTCTCTCGTATATACATGGCTGTCGTCCTCATCCTCCTCATCCGACTCTTCACTATCGGAAGACGCCGCTGCAGCCGGAACGACCTTGACTTCATTTTCTTCTGTTGTGGTTTCCTCTGCCACAGGCTCTTCTGCGACTTCCTCTGCCGCGGGCTCCTCTGTGACTTCTTCTGCCGCGGGCTCCTCTGTGGCTTCCTCTGCCGCAGGCTCTTCTGCGACTTCTCCTGCTGCAGGCTCCTCTGTGACTTCTTCTGCCGCAGGCTCCTCTGCGACTTCTTCTGCCTCAGGCTCTTCTGCGCCTTCTTCTGCCGCAGGCTCTTCTGCGGCCTCCTCTGCCGCGGTCTCCTCTGTGACCTCTTTTGCGGCACGC